>JAFGFR010000015.1 GCA_016930955.1 Victivallales bacterium
AAATGAGGATGGAGACATGGTGCAATGCGGCGAGCCGATCCCGTAGGGATCAAAGCCCGACGAACGTCGGGAGCGAAGCGGCACCCCAAAGGGTTAAATCTCAAAAATTCTTCTAACCAAAAAGGTGAAAGTTCAGTTAAACTTAAAGCCTTGTATACAAATATGTTAACTTATATTTTTGAGATTTAACTGCTTCATTTAGGATCATGCGTTCAGTAATCTTCTGAGACAACCGTCTATTCAATTATGAGACGATTAGTAAGTTCTTCAAATATTCGAGTATCTTCTCTGCGGCGCTGTGGTGTGTCAAGGACAGCATGTCAAGTTTTATTGCAGAATCCTTGGGCTCATCATATGGATATGACACTCCTGCCACATCCCTCACCGCGCCCTCATCAGCCTGCCGGTAAAGCCCTGTGCTGTCATTTTTCCTGCATTCCTCAAGCGGCAACGACACGAAGGCCTCTATGAACCTGCCCTTCCCAACTATGTCCGACATCTGTCTTCTTATGCTGCTGTCAGGCGCTATGAAGGCACAAATGCAAATCAGCCCGTGGGAATTGAGGATACGCGCGGTCTCGGCAGCCCTGCGCAGGTTTTCCGCCCTGTCCGAAATATCAAAGTCAAGCTCCCTGCTGATACCTGACCTCAAGTCCCTTCCTGTAAGCACGACAGACGCATGACCGGAATCGAAAAGAAGCTTCTCGAGTTGATAGGCAATCTCCGACTTACCGGAAGCATGAAGACCCGTAAGCATGATAGTTACAGGCTTTTGATTGTATGCGCACTCGCGATCCTGTGCCGTAACAATAGAAACAGCGCCGCAGTCTTCAGGAGCTTTATCGCTCTCAGAATGCATATCCGATATTATCGGCTCGACCGACTCGCGCTCGATTATCATCCCGGCTGCAGACGTGGCATTGCTGACGGGGTCTATCAGGATGAAACTACCCGTGTCCCGGTTCCTGGAATAGGCATCGAAGAATATCGGCCGGTTCGCCGTCAAAACAACACGCCCGATATCATTCAATTCTAATGCTTCCGCCTGCCGGCGACTCAAAGTCCCCACGTCAACCCTGTAGCGAATACCGTCAAGCTTTGCCTTGCATGTGCGTGTGCCATGCTTCAAAACATACGTCCCGCCAAGCTCCATCGCCTTGTCGTCCATCCAGATCAGCATCGCCTCGAAATGCCTTGATGAGTGCGGTATGTTGTGCTTGTGCGAGAGCATGTCACCGCGGCTGATGTCAATCTCGTCCTCAAGAGTGAAAGTGATAGACATAGGCGCAAAGGCGGCATCGAGGTCGCCGTCGTAGGACACCAGAGATTTGATCCTGCTGGTCTTGCGTGACGGCAGAGCCACCACCTCGTCCCCCTTTTTGACAACGCCCGATGCGATTCTGCTGCAGTAACCCCTGAAAGACGAGTCTGGCCTTAGTACATACTGCAGCGGCATCCGCAAATCCAGAAGGTTGCGGTCGCTTGTTATATAGAGCTCCTCCAGATAGGACAGCACCGGGCTGCCCTTGTGCCAGTCCATGTTGGGGCTTTTCTCGACAATATTGTCGCCCTTCAACGCACTCACCGGGATGAAATGGATATCCTTTATGCCCAATTTGGCTGCGAAATTCCCAAAATCCACCTTGATGTCATCGAAGACCTTCTGCGAATAATCCACCAGGTCCATCTTATTGACAGCGACGAGCATGTGCGGGATGCCCAGGAGCGAGGCGATGAAGGCATGCCTTTTTGACTGTATCAGCACCCCCTGGCTCGCGTCAATGAGTATAAGCGCCAGATCGGCGGTCGAGGCGCCGGTGGCCATGTTGCGGGTGTATTGCTCGTGACCCGGGGTGTCGGCGATGATAAACTTCCTTCTCGGTGTGGAAAAATACCTGTACGCCACATCAATCGTTATGCCCTGCTCCCTCTCAGCCTTCAACCCGTCGGTTATCAACGAAAAATCTATCCCACCGTCTAACACGCCGGCCACCCGCGAGACACCACGGATCGAATCAAGCTGGTCGTCATACACCCCCTTCGAGTCGTGCAGCAACCTCCCGATAAGGGTGGACTTGCCGTCGTCAACACTACCGGCCGTGCTGAAACGCAAAAGATCCTTCTTCGCGTCCAGGTCGAGAAATCGGTGGATAACTGTTTGCTTCATGATTTCCCCACAATTATGCCCCATGCCTTAAAAATACCCCTCGCGCTTCTTGTCCTCCATGGAGCCTTCGGCATCATGGTCTATGATACGTGTTGCCCTTTCCGAAGTCCTTTCGGACATCATCTCCTGGATTATTTTAGGAACCGAGTCGGCATCAGATCGAACCGCACCGGTACAAGGATAGCACCCAAGCGTGCGGAAACGGCAAAGGACCTCCTGGGGTGCGTCTCCATTCCTGAGCGGAATATCCGAGTCAAGAGGGATCAGCTGCTTGTCGCGAACTATCACTTTACGCTTTTTCGCGAAATACAAAGGCACTATCGGGATTTTCTCCAGGTGTATATAGTGCCATACGTCCAGCTCCGTCCAGTTTGAGATCGGGAAGACCCTTATGGACTCGCCCTTGTCTATCCTCGTGTTGTATATGCTCCAAAGCTCCGGGCGCTGGTTTTTCGGGTCCCACTGGCCGGAAGAGTCGCGGAAAGAAAAAATCCTTTCCTTCGCGCGGGACTTCTCCTCGTCACGCCTCGCACCGCCAAATGCGGCATCGTGCCTGCCCTCACGCAGAACATCCACCAAAGCCTGGGTCTTCAGAAAGGAACAACACTTCTGGGTGCCCAGGTCAAAAGGGTTGACATTGCGCGATATTGCCTGCTCATTGCGGTAAACCCTGAGTCGTGCGCCGATGGACTTTGTCCACTTGTCCCTGAACTCGTACATCTCCTTGAATTTGAACCCCGTGTCCACGTGCAGCAGAGGAAAAGGTATCTTCCCCGGATAAAAGGCCTTCTGCGCAAGCCTCACCATCACAGACGAGTCCTTGCCGACTGAATAGAGCATCACCGGATTATCAAATTCCGCGGCCACCTCCCTTATGATTTGTATGCTCTCAGACTCAAGCATCTCCAGATGGGTCAGGGTAAGGCTAGTCGCCTCCTTCAACTCACTCATCGCTCATCCTCTATAAAATTGTTTCGTTTAAGCATCAATATAACCATTTTAACAGAATCTTCAACGGACAACGCCGAGGTGTCGAGCACGAGTTCAGGGGCATGTGGCTTTTCATATACCGAGTCAATCCCCGTGAAGTTGCTGATCTCACCTTTTCGAGCTTTCCCGTATAGCCCCTTGGGATCCCTGGCCTCGCAAACATGGAGAGGGACATCGAGGAAAACCTCGAAGAAGCGGCTGTTCCCCGCCGCCCTACGAGCCTGTTCACGCCCTTTTGCAAAAGGTGAGATAAAGGCGGTTATAGCAATCACCCCGGCATCTGCGAAAAGCGCGGCCACCTCCCCGATCCGCCTGATGTTCTCATCCCGGCCATCGTCAGAAAACCCCAGATCCGAGTTCAACCCGTGGCGGATGTTGTCACCATCGAGTATATATGCCATGTTCCCCGACTTCACCAGCGACAGCTCCAGCTCTTTCGCTATGGTCGACTTCCCCGAGCCCGAAAGCCCGGTGAGCCACACCACACAGCCTTTATGACCCGTGAGCTGCTCCCTTTCAGACTTGGAAAGAAAACCCGCCGACCAAACTATATTTTCAGATTTGCCCATAATTATCCTCGTGTAACTACTCAGGTATTCAGGTGTCAGGAGTCAGGAGTCAGAATGCAGAATAGCCTTCGAATACGCCTCCAACAACTTACTAACTTCCACTAACACTTCCGTCAACTCGGAAACATCACCGTTAAATCTTCGAATGTTTTCGCCGGTTCTTTCATTCTGACTCCTGTTCACGGTTCACGGTTCACAGTTCACAGTTGCTGCTTGCTGGTTGTTGGTTGTTGGTTTTCCTGACTCCTGACTCCTGTCTCCTGTCTCCTGACTCCTGTTATCTGTTCACAGTTCACGGTTCACGGTTGCTGGTTGTTGGTTGTTGGTTGTTGGTTTTCCTGTCTCCTGTCTCCTGTCTCCTGACTCCTGTTATCTGTTCACGGTTCACGGTTCACGGTTGGTGGACGGCAAGGCCACCGTCTCTCCCGATGCCTCCGGCGCGAAAACCCGACACCTGCCACCGGTTGTTAGTTGTTGGTTGCCGGTTTTCCTGAAACCTGCATGCCGGGACCTCTGATCTCAGTGCCCTGCTTCCTTGAGGATTTTCTCCTTCTGTGCCAGCCTCACGTCGGACTCGACCATCATGTCCACGAGCTGGACGAATGAAGTCTCGGGCTGCCATTTGAGGAGGCTCTTGGCCTTCGAGTTGTCCCCGAGGAGACATTCCACCTCAGCGGGGCGGAAGTACCTGGGATCTATCTCGACGTGCCTTTCCCAGTCGAGGCCGAGCTTAGAGAACACTTCCTCGACAAAGTGCCTCACCGTGTATGTCTCGCCTGTGGCGACCACGAAGTCGTCCGGCTTGTCCTGCTGCAGCATCAGCCACATCGCCTTGACGTAGTCCCCGGCAAAGCCCCAGTCGCGGCTGGCATCGAGATTGCCAAGGAAAAGCTTGTCCTGCAACCCGAGCTTGATCCGTGTCGCCGCCCGGGTAATCTTTCTGGTGACAAACGTCTCCCCGCGCCGCGGGCTCTCATGGTTGAATAGTATCCCGTTGGAGGCGAAAATCCCGTAGCTCTCGCGGTAGTTTACCGTCTGCCAGTGGGCGTAGACCTTGGCGCAGGCATAGGGACTCCGGGGATAAAAAGAAGTGGTCTCCTTCTGAGGCGTCTCCACGACCTTGCCGAACATCTCGGAGGACCCCGCCTGATAGAACCTGACCTGCCTCCCCGTGTTCTGCTGGTAGTCTCTGATCGCCTCGAGGCTTCTCAGTGTGCCGAGGCCTACGATGTCCGCCGTGTATTCCGGCTGGTCGAAGGATACCCTCACATGCGACTGCGCGCCGAGGTTATAAAACTCCTCCGGCCGGATAGTCTCCAGTATCTTCCGTATGTTCCCCGAGTCGCTCAGGTCGCCGTAGTGGAGGTGAAGCCTCACACCCGAAAGATGCATGTCTTTGAAGAGATGGTCTATCCTCTCCGTGTTGAACGAGCTGGCACGACGGATGATGCCGTGAACCTCGTAGCCCTTATCGAGCAGCAGCTCGCTCAAATACGACCCGTCCTGACCAGTAATGCCTGTGATCAATGCCTTCTTTGTCATCTTATCCTCTCAATCTTTAATTGTAACTACTCAGGAGTCAGAATTCAGGAGTCAGAATCCAGAATAGCCTTCGAATACGCCTCCAACAATTTACTAACTTCCACCAACACTGCCGTCAACTCGGAAACATCGCCGTAGCCGAGGTCGCGGACAAGAATCAAGTAATAACGTGATTCTTCAAGGAAGCCTTGCGCGATGTTAAGAAATCTGAGTTTGTCTGGTTTCCCTCGCTTCCTGAATCCTTCCGCGATATTCGCAGCAATGGATACAGCGGCGCGGCGAAATTGAGATGACAAACCGTACGTTTCCGAGCGCGGAAATGTTTTAGATAAACGGTAGACAGCAAGAACAAATTGATGGGCCTTCTGCCAAACCACTAAATCTTCGAATGTTTTCGCCGGTTCTTTCATTCTGACTCCTGAATTCTGACTCCTGACTACCTGAGCAGTCACTCGGTTTTACCCTAATATTTTCCGAAATGCCTTCGCTATAAACTCCAGGTCCTCGTCTTCCATGAACTGGTGGCAGCCGATATAAAAACCGTGTGTCCCGACATATTCGGCGTTGGGCAACCTGCCAAGATATTGCTCGCGGAGATGCGAGTATGCCTGCTGGTGCAGGGGGATGCACCCGAACAGCGGCCTGTTCTCCACGCCCTCACGGTCGAGCTTCTTGAGGAAGTTCGCACGTATGACTCTGGAATCCTTCCTAATGACGACCGGATAGCCCAAATAACTGTAGTCCTCCGAAAAAAGCGGAAGCCGGAGGTCGTCGGAGAAGTCGTCGAGGAGCTCGTTCAGCTTCCTGACGTTCTCCAGGCGCGCAGCCCTGATCTGCTCGGCCTTCGCCAGCATCGCGCAGCCCAACGCAGCGCAGAAGTCCATGGTCTTGAAATTGTAGCCGATATGTGTATGCATGAAACGCGGATCATGGAACTCGTCGTCCTCGGGCTTCATCATCACGCATCCGGTCTTGTTGCGGACGCAGCGACGGCAGGTGCAGCGCCTGCCGTTGGACTTGAGCGAACGCATCAAGCCCTCAAGCCTCGAATCGCTCGTCAATACCGCACCCATCTCCCCGGCCTGGATGTTGTGCGCCACATAAAAGGAGTACGCCGAGCATATCCCGAATGTCCCGACCTTCTGCCCCTTGTACAACGTCCCGTGGGACTGCGCCGAGTCCTCGAACACCTGCAAGTCGTGCCTCCTCGCTATGTCAAGCAGACTGTCCATGTCGTTGGGATAACCCATCAAATGCACAGGCAGGATCAGCGCCACGTCATCGGCACCGCTTTCCCTAACCGCCTGCTCGACCGACTCGGGCAAGAGCTTGAATGTCAACGGGTCAATATCAGCATACACCGGCTGCATCCCCGCCAGGACAATCGCATTCGATGTCGCAGCATAGGTCACCGGGCTGGTGATCACCTTCTTGCCTCGAACAATCTTAGGGAAGCGCTCGTCAACGATCAATGCCGTGAGCCCCAGCAGCAGCGACGACGACCCGGAGTTGGTTATCACCCCCCCATCCGTGCCGATATACTCCGCAAACTCGTTCTCAAAACGGTATGCCCAATCGCCCTCGGTGATATGCCCCGACTCGATCACCGACATCAAGGCCTCCTTCTCGTCAGCCCCGAGTGCTATCTCGCCTATCCTTATCCTTCTCTTCATACTTCCTTAACTCGTTAGTGTTAACTTAGTGTCCGTTAGTGGTTAAAACCTTCTTGGTTTCTTCCTTCCTTCCCTCCGTTATCTCTTTGTAGAAACGTCCTTATTGAGTATTTCCCAGCATCAGCCCTTGTCAGGCCCAAAAACTTTTTACATGAGCATATTTCCTTATGCGCTCATCTGAGGTCAAAAGGACAAGTCCATGTAATCGCGCCGTGGCAACGATTATCTGGTCTGCCGGATCGTTGTGGAAGCAACCTGGAAGCTTTGTTGATTCCACAGCCACCTCCGGGGTAAGCGGGAACATTTCAATCTCCTCAGGCCTAGTGGCAGATTCTATCCATTTATCTATCGGGCAGGACAGGACAAGCTTGCCCAACGAAACCTTTTTAGCTATTTCCCAAGGACTAATCGCCGATATTCCGATTTCTGAAGCGACTGCATCCCTGAGCATCTCCTTTACGCTGGGGCGTAACTTGTCCTGCATGCCAAGCATCCAGAACCATACATTCGTGTCAAGAAGATATTTCAAACGGTGGCCTCCCAATCCTTGACATCCAGATCACTCTCAAAGTCTTCAGATATCTTCAGAGCCGTTCCGTTCAGCTTGCCGTAAAGTGGATTTCTTCCTCCAGAACGTCGAGGAGGCTCGGAAACCACTGCAACGACACGCCCTCTCTTGGTGATTACAATACTTTTGTGCTTGGATGAAACCTCCCTGATCAGCCCTGTGCATTTCGCCTTGAATTCAGTGATGTTCACATTCATTGTCTAACCTCCATAAATATATAGATGACCATAAAATATAGTCTGATTATGAAAGTTCAAGTCCTAATACATACTCTGCAGAAGATCCACATTCCTTTACACGGAGGAAAGGAAGGTAAGAAAGATAAAGATCAATCGCTTAGCGAATTAATCTTTTTTGTATTACTCTCTCTGTTCTCCCCAAAAGCCCATCGTGTGAATTTGACATGCTGTTAAAGCATGGTTAATTCACACGATCTCCTTGTTCTTTCCTCCTCTGTGCCTCCGTGCCTCCGTGGTAGGGATTTCTGTATTTTTAGTGTTCAGTTAGTGAAGATTAGTGGTTTAAACCATCATCCTTCCTGTCATGCCGCGCTGCCTCTTCAAACACTCTAAAATCGGCTCCACGGGATGGCGACTATTCTCTCCGACAGCTTTCTCGGAATGTCAACACGGCAGATCAGATAGCCTCGACTCGCAATATCCCCGTGAAGGGCGAGAAAAGTCTCAAGATGCCGGATGTCATTGTGCCTCGGCGAATCTGTCCATTTGATTTCAACCGGGATTACCTCATCAGGAGTTT
Source organism: Victivallales bacterium (assembly GCA_016930955.1). Lineage (GTDB taxonomy): Bacteria > Verrucomicrobiota > Lentisphaeria > Victivallales > JAADHT01 > JAFGFR01. The sequence goes on from JAFGFR010000015.1 coordinate 8,269, forward strand.
CAACAACGGCATCCACTTCTGCCCCGGTAGTTGTCCGCCAGGTAGACAGCCTGTGTGTTCGCCCGTGCAGTTGACATCTGTAAAAAAGCTCTATCATCACAAATTGCTCGAAAAGACGGCCCGAGTCAAGCTGAACTAGAGCTTCACTCATCGGCAGGCCGGCCAGCGCATTCCTGACACCAAGATCAAAAATAAGAAATCGCGGAGCAGAAATCGTCTTCTTCCTGCTACGACCGAAAGAGGGAATCCTAAGTCCCACATACGTATCCTCGAGCACCTGGTAGTAGTTCCTCACAGTGTTTACAGACACCCCAACCGCATTTGCGATCTTCGTGTAGTTGACAGTCTGTCCCGACTCCAACGCCGCAAGCTTCAGAAACATCAAAAAGCCGCCAATGTCATTTACAATGTTCTCTTTGCGGATTTCATTCTCGATGTAGAGCTCTGTATAAGCGGTGATAGTCTGACACCAGGAATCCCTCTTTTCAGCATAAAGACCCGGCAGATTCCCATAGACAAGAATATCCTCAAGCAGACGTAGGGGAAAAGGCTTTCCTGTTTTCATGCGCAAAGGAAGAATTTCCGAATCCCGCTGCTCTGCCTGGAGCACAGGTGTCATATAAAAAATATGAGTCCTGCCAGGAAGCATGTTCGATGACTGCACTTTCAGTCTCCTGCCGGAACTGCCGGTCAAAAAAAAATCAAACCGCCTGCAGTCATTGTCGAAAAAATACTGAACATCATCAAAAAGACCCGGCACTTTCTGGATTTCATCTATAAAGACAGTGCTGATATTGTCCGCCGCGGCAAGTTCCTGAAGAAAACTCTCTTTATCCCTTTCGTATTTTATCCGAACCCGCCTGTCCTGGAGATTAATACTCATAACTCCAGACCTACCAGACAAACAGTGCTTCAGCAAAGTTGATTTGCCCGACTGCCTTGCCCCAAGCAGCAGCTTGACCTTCCCCGCAGACTTCTCATCTGTCAACTTGTCATCAAGGTAACGATTGTAATACATAATGCCCAAATACCAATAGTCGCTGCAAATTAAACGGGTAAATATTCACCCAGCCAACCATAAGATCGCATAATCTGCAACAATGTCAAGGGGATTTCCCCAAAAAACAATAGCATCAGCCACAAAAAAGGGGGGGGATAAGTTTGAAAGTGCATAAGTTCTGAAATCATATCTTTCCCACTGCATTACTGCACCACAGTATTGAAGATTTAATGATTTAATGATTGAGAGATTTTGGGATTTGGGGTTCACCGATTACCGATTCTCCCCCTCTTCCTTCGTTACCTTCGTTTCCTCTGTGTAAAAATATTTATTCTTTATTAGCGTAGATTAGCGTTATTCGCGGGTAGTCTTAATTCTTTTAAACCCTTTTTGTGAAAATGTTTTATAAAAAATTCAACTGTAAGTTTTAGCCCTATTTGCAAGGGGGTAGGCGTGAACTCAGGGAATATGGTGCTGAATCTGGTCAGGTCCAGCTTCCTTCTCGGATGCCCGTCGGGTTTCGAGACATCCCAGCGGATTCGGCCACTGTACCCGGCTTCCCTTGCCACGGCCCCGGCAAGCTCGGACATCGTGACCTCCTCCCCGCTGCCGACATTGAACGGCAACTCGATGTCGCGCGCAAGGCATTCGGCAATAACTCTCGCTGCATCACCCGAATAAAGGAATTCCCGGGATGCCCTGCCTGTCCCCCAGAACACAAGCTCGTCCCTCCCCTCGGCCAGAGCCTCAGAAAACCGCCTGATCATCGCCGGGATCACATGGCATGACGACGGGTCGAAGCTGTCCCCGGGACCGTAAAGGTTGGCAAGCACCGGGACACATGACTTCAAGCCGTACTGCTTCCTGTACGCCTGCGCCGCAGTGATGAACATCCGCTTCGCACTCCCGTAGCCAAGCACAGTCTCTTCAGGAGGGCCGCAGAAAAGCCCCGTGTCCTCAGAAAAAGGTACCGGGGCATTGGATGCATACGCGCAGACAGAGCCGCAAAGCACCAGCTTGCCGCAACCGCTAGACCTGCACGCCTCAAGCACATTGAAAAGCATCAAGGTGTTGTCGCGGAGCTGCTCAGCATGCCTCGTCTTGTTGAACTCGATACCACCCACACGCGCTGCAAGATGGATCACCGCATCAGGCTTGTAATCAAAAAAATAATCCTGTGTCGCACTCGGATCGCGCAGGTCAAGCTCAACAGAGCTGAACACCCCCGCCTCGACATCATCCATGCGCCCGAGCTGAGCAAGCAAATGCCCACCCAAAAAACCATGCCCGCCCGTAACTAACAACTTCATCATTTAAAATCCTAAATCCTAAACTCTAAACCCTAAACAAATTCAAAACCCAAAATCCGAAACAAATAGCATTCTGTATTATCAGCGTCAATCCGCGAAGATTAGCGGGCAGTCCTGATTCTTTTCCCCTCTTCCTCCTTGTAAAAACATTCTTGTATCACCCTTTTTTGTCACAGTCCAACAAGCTCCAAGCCCGCGTGATTAGCAAGCAAGGATTGTTTGCTGTCGTTGCTCATGAACCTTTTGAACTGCCATGACAACGCGGCTGCGACATGCATGACATCAAGAGTCCTGCTGCCCAACTCCGACGCAAATTCCCCAGACAGCCGAGAGGAGATGCCAAAAAGATCGTTCCATGATGTATGCTTCCTTACCAGCAGCCCGGATTTACCGTCAGACTCAAACCGCTCCATCAGAGAATTGCGTTCAAGATTTGTGATCTCCTTCCTGAACACCTTCAGCGACAAAGCATTGCTGAACTCAAGCTCATGGAGAGGATTGATGAAAATGCATCTTCCAAAATTATCAAGAAAATCAAAATACCTCCCCGAGCCGGATTCGGGGACGTAAAACTTCACCAGCACGCTTGTGTCAAAGTATATATCCACTTACAGCCTTTCCCTTCCCTCGGCAACAATCGTCTCCATTCTTTTCCCCGATACCCGCCTGCCACCGAATATCTTCATGATGGACTGCCTGTGGGAAGACCAGTCGACATCGCTATTGATGTCTGCTTCACTCAAAGGCGAGACGACCGCCACAGGACGAGACCTCCTGGTTATCCTTAGCTCCTCACCCTTTTCCACTTTCTTTAAATATTCAGCCAAATGATGCTGTACTTCCCTGACACTCACTGTATGCATTTCTACACCTCACTCTTTATGTCTAACACAATGTATAACATGATTGAATCATGTCAAGCAAGAAAGGGAAAGATATTTTTCTTATTAACAACTGACATTAAGCCGGCTATTCTAGAGCACGTTTTCAATTTATGGTGCCAGCCATAGGGCTGCCGTTACAGTGCTACACCGACCACCGATTACTCCGTGCCTCCGTGGTAAAGCCTTCTGTATTATCAGCGTCAATCCGCGAAGATCAGCGGGCAGTCCTGATTCTCCTTCCTTTACTCTGTTTCCTCTTTGTAAAAACATTTATTCTTTTTAGCGGAGATTAGCGTTATTCGCGGGGAGATGAATTCATGTATTTAGTACCACGGGTCACTGATTATGACTACCGACTTTCCACCCCAACTTCTCCAATCGTCAAAAATCTACAAATCTTCTTGGCAAGCCTGTCGGGAATCTCTGTGTGTCTTGGGACAGCTTCTGAATGCCCGGTAGACGGATTGCACCAAAGTGAATGGCTTGCCCCCTCTCTTTTCAGATAGCAACCGTTTCTCCTGAGATGCTTAATCAAATCGTTCCGCTTCATCCGACAGCAACAAGCTCTGAATGTGCATCCGCAGGAATCGAGCGCAATGTGTCCTGACGCCTGTCCTCGAGTATCAGCTCTATGGCTTTAGACAGGCTTTCAAGGCACTCTTCCTTCGTCTTACCCTGTCCGTTTGCACCCGGCAACTCCGCGCAATACGCAATATACCATTCTCCATCTTGTTCTACAATGGCTGTAAATTCATTGTGCACGATACTATCTCCTTTGTGCTGAGAATATACATCCTGCAAATTAAAATTCCAATCCCGTTTGCCGGATATAAATCCTAAACTCTAAACCCTAAACAAATTCAAAACCCAAAATCCGAAATCCGAAACAAATAGCCTTCTGTATTATCAGCGTCAATCGCGAAGATTAGCGGGCAGTCCTGATTCTTTTCCCCTCTTCCTTCCTTTCCTCTGTTTCCTACTTGTAAAAACATTTATTCTTTTTAGCGGAGATTCGTGTTATTCGCGGGGAGATGAATTCATGCATTTAATGCCGCCGAGCACCCGACAATATTGCGGCATGATGGCCTCTGGAGCGAATTTCGCAAGGATGTCCCGGGAACAATTGCTGAAATCCTGTCTGAGCTTCCGGTCTCGAAGGAGTTCAGAGAGCATGGCCGCTGCGAGCTTCGCATCCCTTTCCCTCAAAAGCGTCTTTTTAAGAAGCTCCTCGGGAAGCGTAGCGAGGATGTCCCTCACACCACCCACGTCGGTCGCAAGCACCGCGCAGCCGGCATCAATCGCCTCGAACAGGACGTTCGGCATCCCCTCCTGACGGGAGGACAAGAAGAAGACATCCGCAGCGGCGAGGTCAATGGCCGCTTCGGGCACCTCCCCCGGCAGGATAAAATATTTCCCTAACCCCCTCTCCGCAATCATTCCCTTAACCGCCGTGCCCCCCGAACCCAGCAGAAGAACAAGAAGCCTCCTATCATCCAGCTCACACCCCAAAGCCTCCACGGTGTCGACAAAAAAACCGAAGTCCTTGGCAGGGCAATCTCTCCCCACTCCCGCCAACACCAGCGCATTGTCTGGAATGCCGTACCTACTTCTGGCCTCCCCCCTAGCTTCAATTGACCCAGCCGAACCGGCGAAGCAAGCCCTTCGCTGGAACATATTAAAAATTTTATGAATTCTATCGGCGGATATCCCCGCATAAATAAGCTCTTCTGCAGAATGTGAGGAATTGACTACCAGGCTCTGCGGTGACAACGACAGCCTTCTCCTTAAGTAACTAAGCTCAATTTTACTTTGCGCATACTCCTGCCTTAGCGAACCGACAAACCTCTTGCTCCCCGAAGCCCAGACCAACGCGTTAGTGAAAAAACTCCAGGAAAAAACCACGTCAGGCCTCTCCCGCGACAGTACCCGGCGGTAGTCCATGACCTTGGAAAGCATACCCGACCCCACGCACGAATGTATCTCGACCCCAAGCTCCCGTATCCGATCCCGCCAGATGCCTTCCGAAGGACCAGACACAAAAACCGAGGCAGAATGCTCACCCCTGTCCAAATGCCTCAGGAACAAATACAACTGCTTCTCAGTCCCACCGTTCCCAAGCTGACCTATGACACATAATAATTTCATAGTAACTACTCAGGTATTCAGGCATCAGGAGTCAGAATGCAGAATAGCCTTCGAATACGCCTCCAACAACTTCCTAACACTGCCGTCAACTCGGAAAAGTCGCCGTTAAATCTTCGAATGTTTTCGCCGGTTCTTTCATTCTGACTCCTGAATTCTGGCTCCTGACTACCTGAGCAGTCACATTTCATATTAAAAAATCCGCAGGCGAATTTTTTCCAAATTCGCTGCGCAAGTTATTTTTTTAAAGGTAAGAAAAATACAGTAAACCCAATATACTAATCGTCTCATAATTGTCTGGTCAGCTCCGAGGTACGCAAACACACGGCCATTGGAGATCCGTCTTCTTCAGCAAGCTGACTACGCCGGGACTCGCAATGGCCCTCCCAAATACAGACGCAAACCGCCGGGAGGGACGCTGTCCCCAGCGTCCGTGTCTGCCGCAAAGATTATTTCGAGACGATTGAGCCAATTTCAAAACTCCCCGTGGCCGCGCGGCTTGCCATTTTGGATGCGAGGCCACGCCGTTGCGGGAGCGGGCATACTGTATGGTCTGTCCCGACCGCTCCGGCGTGGAATTCGCGCCAAAAGAGCTTGCCGCCCAAAGGGTTGGGGCGGAGGCACGGCAT
>JAFGFR010000177.1 GCA_016930955.1 Victivallales bacterium
AATGGCAGGCACAGACAGCTTCGGGTATGCACCAGCCATTTCGCCGCACCGTCTGCCGCGCCTGCGCTCCCAACGCGGTTCACGCGGGGTTTTGAAACTGGCTCATGTTTAGAACAAGCCTTGCCGACGAGGTCTACCATATCCTGTGTGTTATGAAAATTCAAGTGATCGAGATCAAAGGTTCATTCATCAGCATGAAGGATGGGAACTGGCGGAAGGGGGATTTTTCGGGTGCCGACATGATGAGTTTCGCGCCTTTCTGTGAGAGTTGGCGGTTGCCCCAGAACCAGAAATTGAAAATCTCGCTGATATCCCAGTGCTCGCAGGCCGACATGTTGTTTTTCCCTGTATGTGATGGATTTTCGCATGATGACGGTTCGATTCCGGGGATGGAGAATATCTGTCCGTTTTTTGCATGTTTGAGTGTTGACCGTAGGAGTTTCCGCAACTTTGCCCGGTTAGCCCTTGAGTGCAGGCAACGGTCATTGGGTAAATCGAGCTGGATTGCGGTTGTCGGCATCTTGCTTGGCTCGGGTTTGTCTAGCCTGATCCATGAAAGGTGCCACGACACCTGGAATGCCGACGGGGGAATGGTTGCAGTCTCGGGCGATGAGAGCAGCAGTCTTCTTATGCGTATGCCGTTTTTGGACGGTTCGGCGATGAATCTGGAGGATTGGGGAGGGGATGCCTTGTGCCATCTCCAGATGTCGAATCCGGAGTTTATTTCTATTCTGTTGGATCTGGAGTCGTCGAGCAAAATGGAGTGGAAGACCCTGTTTGAGTCATATAATGGCGAGTTATGGCTGAAGTCTATCCAATTGAGTTTTTGCGGTGGCGGGGATTTCGGGTTTATTTCGAGGACGGCGAATTTTGCTATGTCTGCGTATATCTCCATGGAATCTATCTCCAACGAGTTGGTCTCGGTTTTGCCCGGCAGACGCAGGTTTGTTGATATGCTCAGCACATGAGGCATGTATTCGAAGGTCCGTGCGATAATTGGTTCCTGCCCGAAGGGGATGACAGAAAGTGTCTGCACGCGGGTCTTGGATGAGTCCATTGCCGTGTGTGGTGTGCATTTGAGAGGCGCTGCGGCAGTCTCTGAGAGCTGCCCGATTGTGACACCAGGGTTTATTTTGACGACGGCATTGGCTTCTGTGGAGTTGTCAGTTCCCAGCCGGAGGCAGAAGGGTATCTTATTCTCAAGATCGTGAGTTGCCTCCCAACCCTCGTTTTTGACTTGTATTTTTTTTGGTTTCAATGCAGATTCCTTATACTGGCGGCCTAAGATAGATGATCTGTGCGCCGAGGGGTTTCGATTCTCGATTATCCAGCCATGGTGTTGTGCTGTCAGCGAGCAGTTGTTCGACGGGGAATGAGTGAAGATATGAGACTCTTTGCGAGTGTTCTTCTGGCAGCACGGCCTCTATTGCCTTTCTTTGCGACTCCATTGCACACAGCCTGTCGAATTTATCGATGACTGCGAGATTCGCGGATGACAGTGTGAGGAGGGATTTGTTGTTTGTTGAGAAGGCCAGCAGTTCGCCCCTCCTTCCGTCGTAGAGCACCAGAATCCTTGTGGTGTTTGGGTGTATTTTGGATGCGATTGCTTGACCGGAGGGTACGCATCTGGCAATGACCTTGTTGTTCTGGAAGGTCAGTCCTGACACGAGGGATGCGGCGATTCTCAGTCCTGTGAAGCTCCCCGGCCCTGAGCCGCAGGTCCATCTGCGGACATCGCAGAGTGAAAACCCGTTTTCCTTGATGACAGAGGCTGTCCATGAGGCTATGGCCGAGGCTTCTTTTCCCGGCATGTGCCTGGTCTCTGAGAACAGTGCGTCCGGCCTGCCGCAGACGGAAGCTGCCAGGCATGCCATGTCTGTTGAAAAGTCTATTGCCGCTGACAGCTCCATTTCTGTTCCTTTCGTAGTGTTTTTAGAAATTGCGTGCATGAGTGGCACAGGGAGGCGATATCCGACTCGGATGCGGGGGATGTCGAGAATCTGGTGCGGTGGTAAAGCGACATGATGTCCTGGAAAGCGGTCTTGATGTGGGTTGGCAATGTGTAATGCAGCTTGACGGATGTCCACCATTCCGTGACTGTCTGGCCCTGTTTCTTTTTCAAACCAGTTTTTTTGGATATGGCCGATACCAGAAGATTGATCTGTTTCCTTGCGGCATCCCTGAGTCTGTGGAGCTCGATGTCAAATCCCTGCTTTTTGCCCCTGCGTCTTATGAGATACAACACCATCAAAGCTGCGGCCACGAGAGACATCAAGCCTCTTGCCGGGTGCCACAGGACAGTGCGGGCCAGGGTGAAGATGCTTATCACGAAAGATATCACGGCCTTTGCCACGTAGCCTCTTCTGACATCAGCCATGAGCTGCCGGACAGCCATTTTGAGCAAGTCTGTCCAAGATGACCAGAGGCTCCAGCCGCCGGTTGTTTCCTGGAATCCTGCGTCTGGGGTCGGGTCAATCGCCACCCATTTTTTCTCATCCCTCAGGTAGGCCTCGCACCATGCGTGTGCGTCCCCGCCCCTGGCGACGAAGTATGTCCCCGAGGGATGAGGCTCCGAGCATACAAAGCCTGTGACGTATCTGCTTGGAATCCCGCAGTGCCTGAGGAGCATTGCAGCGGTTGTGGCGAAAAGCTCACAATGTCCTTTTCCGGAGCTTGTGATGAAATGTGCTGCGGGGTCGGTTCCCCGCTCGGGGGTCTCCGGGAAAAGGGTGTATGAGAAGCTATTCTTGAGGTGGGCGATGATTTTCTCGCTGGTATCGCGGTCGCTTGTAAGGTTTTCGGGAGTCTTGCCCAGCCCCGCCTTGATTGCGAGCGATGCCGTGGCAGGTGCGAGGGACTGCGGCACGTTGAGGTAGGAGGCCTTTACAAATTCCCTTGGCATTGGGAAGGCATTGTGCGGGGGATTTTGTGTAAGGGTTACGCTGTATCCGGCGCCGTGCTCCCATGAAACGGGTTTGAGCATGCCGTTTGGGTAGCTTTCCAGCCTATCTGCCACCAGTTCGAAGCGCTTGGTCGCGGGCGGGAAAAAGAGATATTCGGCCCGGCATCCTGATGCTGGCAAAATATCGAACCGGGTGCCGAGGGGAGATGCAGACGCCTCCTCAAAGAAGAATGCATTCAAGGCAAGCCTGCCGATATTCAGTTCGAACTTCATGTTTTCAGGTGGTTCCTGCGTGTCCCTCCATCTGCCGTTGTTGTAGTACTGATATGCTCTGCCCCTGAGATAACCCGGAGCCTGGGGTCCCCGCACGCGGATCATTACGGTGTTGAGGTTCTTCCTGAGCGAATCGGATATGGTCGAGTTCAAATCTATCTCGTCGCCGAATAGGACATCTCCCCCTGACGGACGGGTTCCCATCATACGAGTGAGGTAGTGCTCGAGTTTCCTGAGGTCGTTCCTGTAGGCATCGAAGATGCTGATGGCCGTGTAGGTCAGCAAAGCCACCGCCGCCAGGGAGGCTGTGAAGGCAAAGGCTTTGCGGGTGTCGAAGCCGCGCCGCCGCGTGTGGAACAGGGTCTTCCCGGCAAGGTTGAACGCATAAGTCATCGAGAGGCAGAACATTGCCGCGAATACGGTGAATAACACGCTGAAGTTGCTTCTCAAAAGCAGATTGGAGAACAGGGATGTCTGCTGAGGTTGGCTGCTCATGCGGAAGTCGCTGGCGAGCATGATTATTATCATCGAGAATGCTGCGTTGATCCCGAAGGTGTATGGGGAGGACTCGAAGAATGTGGCCAGCACCGCCATGTACAGCAATGTGGGTGCGGTGATCTGCAGCATGAAGAGCTTCCCGAGGGAGAAGAACCTCTCCTGCCTCATGGGGAAGACCATGTCGAGTGGCACCGCCAGGGCAAGTGATGCGACTATGCTGTAGATTATTGACCGGTCGGAGAATTTGAAGGGTCTTCTGACGGCAAATGACAACATCAGCCCTGCGCATACGATGATGAAAACATGCGGAAGCCCGGAGACCACGAAAAACAAGAATGCGGCAGGCAGCAGCATAGCGGCAGATGCCGCCACGGCGGAAAGGCTTTTCCTCCCGCCATCGTGACAGAGCTGAGGGATGTCTTTGTTCACGGGTTACGCCTGTATGCCTGCCGGGTTTTGAGTGTCCTTGCAGAGCCGTGGAAGTCTTATCCTATGATTTTGTTCAGCGGGTACTCCACTATTCCTGAAGCGCCGGCTTTGATAAGATCGGGGATAAGGTCTCTGACGACATGCTCGTCGACGATGCTGTTGAGCGCGAACCAGCCATCCTCGGCCAGCGGGGAAATTGTGGGTCTTTCCAAAGCGGGCATTTTCTGGAGTATCCTGTTCAGTTTTGACTGCGGCACGTTCAGCATCAGGCCGACCTTGCCCTCGGCCTTGAGCGTGGCCTCGAGGAGCATGGCGATCTTCGTTATCTTGCCCTTTTTCCATCTGTCCTTCATCGCCTTGTGGTTGGCGATGAATCTGGTTGTGCTCTCGCATAAGGTGTCGATGATTTTGAGGTTGTTTGCCCTTAGTGATGAGCCTGTCTCGGTGATCTCGACAATCGCGTCGGCCAGTTTTGGCGGCTTGACCTCAGTCGCCCCCCAGCTGAATTCTATATTGGCCTTCACCCCATGTTTTTTCAGGTATCGCTCGGTCATGCCAACAGCTTCCGTGGCAATCCTTTTCCCCTCCAGGTCGGCGGGGCCTTTGATCTTCGAGTTCTCGGGCACTGCCAGGACCCATTTGAGGGGTTTTCTCCCGACCTTTCCGTAGATTAGTTCCGCGACCTCCAGGACATCCGATCCGTTCTCGACGATCCAGTCCTTGCCCGTGAGGCCACAGTCGAGTATCCCCTCCTCGACATATCTCGACATCTCCTGCGCACGGATCAGCATGCACTCGATTTCAGCATCGTCTATATCGGGATAATATGACCGGGTGTCCACCGAGACATTCCAACCGGCCTTCCTGAACATCTCGACCGTACTTCTCTCCAGGCTACCCTTAGGTATCCCCAAAGCTATCTTCTGCTCTGCTCTTTTCTTGCTCATCATTCCTCTTTCTCTTCGGTTTAAGAGCCTGCGCTCCCAACGTGGTTCACGTGGAGTTTCGAAATTGGCTCCCAAATCAAGCTTCAACTAATATTCAGGCAGTCCAATCCACCAATGCCCGGAATGAATATAGTCATGTTTGCGGATTTAGCAAATCCCAACAAGCGGATGCCCTGGACGCTCATCCTTTGTGCCAGTGATCCTCGATGTTCACGGTTCACGGTTTACGGTTCACGGTTCACGGTTCACGGTTCACGGTTCACGGTTCACGGTTCACGGTTCACGGTTCACGGTTCACGGTTCACGGTTCACG
>JAFGFR010000178.1 GCA_016930955.1 Victivallales bacterium
CGTGAACCGTGAACCGTGAACCGTGAACCGTGAACCGTGAACCGTGAACCGTGAACCGTGAACCGTGAACCGTGAACAGGTGTCAGGTGTCAGGTGAATCGCTGGTCGGCGGTTGGTTTTTCGATACTATCGATATTTTCGACAATATCGAATCCGGGCTATTTTCACCGTCTCTCCGTCTCTCCGTTTCTCCCCCTCTCTCTCCCCCGTCCCCAATAACTCGAGGATTTCGTGTGGGGTGTCTGCGGTGATGGAGGTGAATTTTTTAGATGTGAGGTGGATGAAGTCTGTCCTGTGGCAATGGAGGGCCTGTCGCGAGATTCGCAATGTTTTGAGGTCTTGGGGTGTCATCGAGTCGGATGCGAAGCGGATGAAGATGGACTCGTCGGGGCCGTATATCTTGTCGCCTGCGACGGGGAATCCGAGTGAGCACAGAGTGGCCCTGATCTGATGTGTCCTTCCTGTATGCAGGTCTGCCTCGAGCAGGCTGAAGCCGTGATTTCTTCTGATGCATCTGAAAGTTGTGCTGGCGGTCTCGGCCATGGCATCGGGTCTGGAATACGAGAAGAAGCGTTTTTTTCTGACCAGTCCTGAATCCGCGCGCTTCGGGTCCTCGAAGAGAAATCCTTCTGCCTCGAGGGAATCGGGGAAGTCCCCGTGGACCACGACATTGTATCTTTTGAGTGTGATTGCCCGTGAGCATGCGGCTGCGGCGGGGCCTTCTTTTGCGGTTAGGATGACCCCTGAGGTCTCCCTGTCGAGACGGCTGACGAAATGCACATTTCCGCCGCAGCCGCCGAGCATATGCCACAGGGTGTTTTTGAAATACGCCCCGGAGGGGTGGCAGGGCAAGGGGGCAGGTTTGTCTATCCCGAGTATCATGCCGTCGTCGTAGAGTATCTTGTAGTCAGGATTGACCTCGGGCTCGGCGCCGCTGGAGATGAAATTCACTTTTTGTCCCGGCTTGAGCTTCGCGGAGACGGCGCAGGTGCTGCCGTCAAGCAGTATCTTGCCCTCCTGGATCATCTGCTGCCATTGGCTTCTCGACCGGTAGGTGAAACGTGCGGCGAGCCAAATGTCCAGCCGCATCCCGGCGGAGGCAAAGTCCACCGCCGAAGACACCTCTCGCTCGTCAGATCTCAACTCCGCAGCTTTTTGATCCATAAATCCGCCTCGACTGTGTTGAATATGACCCCACATCGGCTAAAGTAACGGGTTTTCGGCATATTTGAAAGCTGGGTTATGAACAATATCAAGAATTATCGGACTATGGAAAGACAATATAATTTTGCTGTTATCGAGAGGAAGTGGCAGGGCTACTGGGAGGCGAACAAGACCTTCAAGTCCCCCGACTGCGTTGACAAGCCCAAGGTCTACGTTTTGGATATGTTCCCCTATCCCAGCGGCTCGGGGCTGCATGTCGGCCATCCTGAGGGCTACACGGCCACCGACATCTACTGCCGCTACAAGAGGATGAAGGGCTTCAACGTGCTCCATCCGATGGGTTGGGACGCCTTCGGGCTGCCTGCCGAGCAGTATGCCGTCGACACCGGGACGCACCCGGCGCAGACCACCCGCAAGAACATCGAGACCTTCAAGGGGCAGATCAAGAGCCTCGGCTTCAGCTACGACTGGGACAGGGAGGTCGGCACCACCGACCCGGCGTACTTCAAGTGGACGCAATGGATATTCAAGCAGCTCCACGACAGGGGGCTGGCGTATATTGACGAGGTCCCGGTGAACTGGTGCCCGGCGTTGGGCACTGTGCTGGCGAACGAGGAGGTGATAGACGGCAGGAGCGAGAGGGGCAATCATCCTGTCGAGCGCAGGCCCATGAGACAATGGATGCTCAAGATCACTGCGTATGCTGAGAGGCTGCTCGAGGACCTCGACGGGCTCGAGTGGCCTGAGGGGATCAAGGAGATGCAGCGCAACTGGATAGGCAAGTCCGTCGGCGCGGAGGTGGATTTCAGGGTCAGCGGCTCGGAGGAGAAGATAAGAGTGTACACCACACGCCCCGACACGCTTTTCGGGGCGACCTACATGGTGTTGTCCCCGGAACACAAGCTGGTGGACTCGATAACCACCCCGGGATGCAGGGAGAGCGTCGAGGCATACCGTCGGCATGCAGCCTCGATGAGCGATATGGAGCGCACAGAGCTTAACACCGAGAAGACCGGGGTGTTCTGCGGCGCGACGGCCGTGAACCCCGTCAACGGGCAGGATATCCCGATCTGGATAGCCGACTATGTGCTCATATCCTACGGGACAGGTGCGATAATGGCCGTGCCCTCGCATGACGAGAGGGACTTCGAGTTCGCCAAGAAGTTCGGCATACCTGTCAGGTGCATAATCGAGCCGGAAGAGACCGAGGCGGAGAAAGGCGGTGTGGACACTGCCGATGTCCTCGAGGGCAAAGTCTGCTGGACAGGCAACGGGAGGATGATCAACTCCTCGGGAAGCCAGGGGCTGGACATCAACGGCCTCGAGGTGGCGGAGGCCAAGGCCAGGACCATCGCTTGGCTCGAGAACCAGAAGCTCGGCAAGGCGGCGGTGAACTACAAGCTGAGGGACTGGCTTTTCAGCCGACAGCGGTACTGGGGCGAGCCCTTCCCTGTGATACACATGGAGGATGGGTCTGTCCGGCTGGTCCCGGACGAGGAGCTTCCTCTGATCCCGCCGGAGCTGGAGAACTTCCATCCCTCGGGAACAGGCGAGTCGCCTCTGGCCAACGCCCGGGAATGGCTCGAGTACACCGACCCGAAGACAGGCATGAAGGGCCGCAGGGAGACAAACACCATGCCCCAGTGGGCCGGGTCCTGCTGGTACTACCTGCGCTTCATTGACCCTTGCAACGACAAGGCTCTGGTTGACCCTGAGAAGGAGAGATACTGGATGCCGGTGGATCTCTATGTCGGCGGCGCGGAGCATGCCGTGCTGCACCTGCTCTACGCTCGTTTCTGGCACAAGGTGCTGTACGACATCGGGGTGGTCTCGACGAAGGAGCCGTTCAGCAGGCTGGTCAACCAAGGCATGATCCTGGGGCTTTCCTACAAGGACACCCGCGGCGCGCTTGTGCCCTCCGACCAGGTCAGGATCACCCCGGAAGGCCCAGTCCATGCCGAGACGTCCGAGAGGCTCGAGGAGTTCCCGGCGAAGATGTCCAAGTCGCTGAAGAACGTGGTCAACCCTGACGATGTGATAAAGGAGTATGGCGCCGACAGCATGAGGCTATACGAGATGTTCATGGGGCCGCTCGAGGCCGTCAAGCCCTGGAGCACCTCGGGAGTCGAGGGCGTTTACCGCTTCCTCAAGAAGGCATGGCGGATGTTCGCCGAGAAGGATATCTCCGCGCGCGCCCTGACCCGGGAGGAACTCAGGACGCTGCACTCGACGATAAAGAAGGTCTCCGAGGACACCGAGTCCCTGGACTTCAACACGGCGATCAGCCAGATGATGATATTCGTGAACGAGTTCGGCGGCAAGCCCGACCTGCCGCTCGAGGCGGCCGAGGCATTCGTCAAACTCCTTGCACCATACGCGCCACACATCGCCGAGGAACTCTGGGAATCCCTCGGGCATTCCGGCTCGATAGCATACGAACAATGGCCGCAACATGACGAGCAGTTCCTCGCTGTAGATCAGGTCGAGATTCTCGTGCAGATACAAGGCAAACCCTGCAAGAAGATGAACATCCCCGCGGCAAGCTCCCAGGACGACATGAAGTCCCTCGCCCTGGACGACCCGGATGTCGCCAAGGCTCTCGCCGGCAAAGAAGTGAGAAAAATCATCGCCGTGCCAGGCAGGCTCGTCAATATCGTGGTGTGATCCGCTTAACCTCCGCTTTGCTTCGGTCTGGCAATATCCAGCCCAGGCGAGCGGGTGTCAGGCACGGCAGCCCCGCAGGTTTCCGTCGGCGAGCAACAGGTGTCGTGAGGCTTTGGATGCCAGCGCCTCGGAGTGTGTCGCAATTATTATCGCCGTGCCGGTTGATGAGTTTATCTCCATCATCAAATCGGCGAGTTTTTCGGCGTTTGCCCTGTCGAGCGAGCCGGTGGGTTCATCGGCCAGCAAGAGTGCCGGAGAGTTGATCAGTCCGCGGGCAAGTGCGACCCTCTGTCTCTCGCCGCCGGAAAGTTGCCCGGGAAAATGCGCAGTCCTGTCTGCAAGGCCCACACGCTCCAAAAGGAACATCGCCCTGTCAAGGACTCCCGACTCGCTCCCGCCGGACACGGCAGGAAGAGTGGGAAGGAGAACATTCTCTATTGCCGTACACTGCGGCAGCAGATGGTGCTCCTGGAAGACAAACCCTACATGGCGGTTGCGGTAAGCTGCCAGCTCGTCGTCTGTGAATTTCGCAATATCTTTGCCTTTGAAGATGATGCTTCCTGAATCAGGTCGGTCAATGCCGCCGACAAGGTTAAGCAGTGTGCTCTTGCCGGTTCCGGAGGGCGCAGTGACGGCGACCGTGGCGCCGGACTCCAGCTCCATCGAAAGACCGTCAAGTATTTTGATGCCAATGCCACCAGCGACAGACGACCTGTAGGTTTTGGACACATCCACGATATTCAGCAACATCCCCATTTAGCCTCC
>JAFGFR010000179.1 GCA_016930955.1 Victivallales bacterium
CGTGAACCGTGAACCGTGAACCGTGAACCGTGAACCGTGAACCGTGAACCGTGAACCGTGAACCGTGAACCGTGAACAGGTGTCAGGGGAAACGAAAAACTTGGATTTCAATTTCGATTTCGATTTGATCGCCCCATCGCCAATATGTAGGGACGCGAGGCACGAGCGTCCATCTCCATCGATTGGACGGCTTACGCCTTACTCGTTGTCGCATCGTGCGTCATAAGTTTTCGGACGTGCATGTTCACAGCGAGGCGGTTCACGTGCTCGTATTTGATTGAACGATGGAACTCGGCCACGAAAGACCCGATGTTCACCGCACGGCATTAGGCCGCATATCCAAAATGGCTGGCAGCGCCTTTCTGCGTGCGGTGCACAGGCAGGTGGCCACGGGGAGCTTTGAAATTGGCTCTTGCATTTGGATATTCCACTATGGGTGCTATATTTATTCCCGGGCTGAATGATTTTTATTGCCAGGTGCGTGGATATGCCGGGTCGGGCCGGAAAATGCATGCTCCCGGTTGGGACTGGAAATATGGTGCAGCAGAAGCCGTCGGGCACGCAACCCGGCAACTACAACGAGACGACCATAAAGATGGTCAGCGGTGCTATGCGCGGGACGGAAGTCCCGATCCGCAAGCCTGTGGTGACCCTCGGGCGTTCGTCCGAGGCCGACATCCAGATACACGATGTCCTCATTTCACGTGTCCACACAAAGCTGGAGTGGGAGAACGGGCAGTGGCACATCGAGGACCTGGCCAGCACTAACGGGACCTGGATGGTCGGCCGCAAGGTTGAGAAGCGCGTCACCTTGCCGATGAAGACCTCGGTGAGGATAGGCAACACGCTCTTCGAGCTGATAAATATCTACGCCGCAGATACACAGTCCTTCTCCAGGCCCTTTGTCGCCTACAGCATACAGCCCGAGACTCTCGCTCCCTCCCGGCCCGAGGACGAGTCCAGCCAGTCGCTGCATATTCTCAGAGAAGAAAACCAGCGTCTCGCCGCAGTATACAAGTTCCAAAACATGATTGCCGCAGTGCTGGACGAAAGAGAACTTTATTCCAGGATACTCAGCGCGGTGATGAATGTCATTGCCGCGGACAACGCATACCTGCTTGTTTATGACCTTGATTCAGGACGTTTCACTCCTGTTACAGGGAGGAATGAGATGGGTATGCTTGACGAGATAGAGCCCGACAGCATCAAGGATACCATAGTTGAGTTTGTCGGAGAGAACAAGGAGTCGGCGCTTTCAATAGACGACTCGGAGGAGAAAAGGCGCTTCAAGGAGCTTGCCGGCGTGCCGAATATAATCACCAGTATAATGTGTGTCCCCATGCTTGGCAAACGGCAGATCAACGGCATGATCTACATGTCTCTGACCAGCGCCACGGAAAAGTATACCGAGGACGACCTGCGCCTCCTGACAGTCATAGGCCATACCGCAGGCATGGCTGTCGAGAACAGCAGGCTTGTCGAGTTCAACTTGCGCAACGAGCGGCTGGTGGCCACCGGCTCTACAGCCGCCGGGCTCTCGCACTACATCAAGAACATACTCGCCGGCCTTGACGGCAGCCTTTGCTTGTTGAAGATGGGCATTGACGAGAAGGACTTCGACATGGCAGGAGAGGCGGCATCGATACTCAGCAAGAACCATCGCCGCCTCGGCAATCTTGTCCTCGACCTGCTTAATCTCGCCAGCGAGCAGAAACCCGAGTTCGAGATATGCGACATAAATGCTGTAATCAGGGACGTTGTGGAGCTTATATCCCCGCAGCTCGATAAGGAGAGGGTCAGGATACACACCAACGAGATTATAGACACACCGATATTTGTGGAGATAGACTCCAAGGGGATACACCGGGTGCTGCTCAATCTTTTCACCAACTCCGAGGAGGCGATACTATCGAAGAAGGACATGCCTTCCGACGCAGAGGTGATAGGCAACATCATGGTCAGTGTCAAGTTCAACGACAACAAAGACTACATAATAATCAGCGTCAGCGACGACGGAGTGGGGGTCGCCAAGGACGAGACTTCCTCGATGTTCGACCTTTTCGTGACATCCAAAGGCACGGTCGGGACGGGACTGGGGCTCGCGGTCTCAAAGCGCATAGTGGTGGCGCACGAGGGCAGCATAACGGCTACCGGCGAGAAGGGGAAGGGCTGCACTGTGGCGTTCTCGCTCCCCGTGACCCATAACGACATGACGACTGCCACCCGCACGATCACACGCATGACATGAGAGCCATTTTTCCCTGGACGATGAATCAAGATATTGACATAGTGATATTCGGGGCTTCCGGCGATCTGGCGAGGCGGAAGATATTTCCGGCGTTTTTCTCCTTATTCAGCCGCGGCCTGCTGCCGGAGGGTGTGAGATTCTACGGGTTCGCCCGCAGCGACCTTTCCCAGAAAGATTTCCATGACAAGATAATGTCCTTCCTGACCTGCCGCTATTCACCACAGGAATCCTGCAGGGAGAAGATGGACAGTTTCCTTTCTCGGTGCGAGTATGTTAGAGGGGAATACGCAGCCGACACCGGCTACAGATATCTGCTTGACAGGATGGCTGCTGCAAGAGGCGGTGGTGTTTCAGCGGACCGGTTGTTCTATCTGGCGCTGCCGCCGGAAATGTTCAGCATCGTATCGAAGAGGCTCAGCGAGAATTCGCTGGCATTGCCCGAGGAAGATGCCAGATGTTCAAGGGTGATAGTCGAGAAGCCTTTCGGCAGGGACCGCGAATCATCGGACGAGCTCATCGGCGAGCTCAAGAAATACTTCACCGAAAGCCAGACATACCGCATAGACCACTATCTCGGCAAGGAGATCGTGCAGGACATACTCGTCTTCCGGTTCGCCAATATAGTTTTCCAGCCTATTTGGAACGCGAGGTATATCGAGAAGATCGAGATACTCTGGTCCGAGGAGCTTGGAGTTGAGGGCCGGGGAGGGTACTTCGACGAATACGGGATAATCCGTGATGTCGTGCAGAACCACCTGTTCCAGGTGCTTTCGCTGCTGCTGATGGAAGAACCCGACTCTCTCGAGGCAAACGACATTATAGACAAGAAGGTCGATGCGCTAAGGCACATAAAACCTCTGAGGCTCCGCGATGTTGTTCTCGGGCAGTATTCCGCCGGTGCCGGCAAGCCGGGCTACATTGAAGACCCGACCGTGCCGAAAGACTCGCTGACCCCTACTTTCGCATTCCTGAAGCTCAAGGTCGCCAGTCCCCGCTGGCACACGATGCCCGTGGAAATCACCGCCGGAAAGGCCATGAACGAGAGAAAGGCCGAGGTAAGGATAATCTTCAGGAAGCCATGCGGCAGCCTCTTCTGCAAAACCGGCAAATGCCAGCCTTCAAATGCGCTGGTTATCCGCATACAGCCGGACGAGGGTTTCCATTTCCAGATCGCCACCAAGGAGCCCGGGACAAAAATGGAGCTCAAACACAAAAATCTCGACCTGAGCTACATTTCGGCATTCCCAGGAAAGACCATGCCGGATGCCTACGAAAACCTGCTGCTGGACTCAATCAGAGGCGACAAGACCCTTTTCATCCGCAATGACGAGCTCGAGGCCGCATGGGATATCCTGACACCACTGCTCAACGAGATTGAGAAAAGTCGCCTCAAGCCCAGGCTTTACAAGTTCGCATCGGAGGGGCCCGAGGTCAAAAGATACTCCAGGAAACATAAGCTCTGCCTCAACCCGCCCGCATAAGGCGACTGGCCCAGCATCAGGTTTCCCGGCTTCGCCAAGGCTTCCGTCTTCGCCTGAAGGCTACGCCGTGACAAGACACCGCGGCAGGCAGGTTTCAGGTGAGGTGTCAGGTTTCGGGTTTCAGGAAAACCAACAACCGTGAACCGTGAACCGTGAACCGTGAACCGTGAATTGTGAACCGTCTCTCCTCATCACGGCATTAGGGCCTTGAGTAGTGATTGATGTTCTGGGGCAATTTTGGTCGAGAATATGCCTCCTGCCCTGCCGCCGAGGATCGTTCCCAGCGAAGATGCGTCGAGCATGCTCACATAGGTAGTGCCGTCACTTTTCTCGTATACTGCGAATGTGCATGGGATCACTGCCGCCGCCTTGCGGGAGTGGTCGTTGTCCAGCAACTCAGCGGCATGTTTGGGATTGCATAGCTGTATGACCGCGACTCGAGTGCCGTCCTTTGTCTTCGGCAGGGGGCAGCTGGAGCTGAATTTGGGAGTCCAGCCTGGAAGTCGGTCCGCAGATTGCATTATCGCCGAGACAGTGTCGTCAAAACCCAGGCTGCTGCGGTATTCAGGGATGATCGAGTGCCGCAGATAGATCACCCCGAAGACGAATGCCAGCGTGATTCCCCACAACAAGCCCGCGATGAACGATCCCCAGCTCATCCGTCTCTTTTCGCCCTTAACTTCCCCGTGAGTTCCTGTATCATTATCCATTGTCTTCTCCCTTTGTTGATGACGTGTTCTCATTTCTGGCTTCGAACTCGGTCTTAGCCGCCAGATTGCCCCCCAGAAAATACCCGTCGTACTGCCTTATCGGCACAAAGCTTTCGCATGCATCCAGCTTGTCGAGCACTCTTGTACGAGTCATGACATAGACTGGCACTGGCTTTTTCAAGGACTTCTCGAGTGATTCCAGGTCTGCGTCATATTTGTATCGGAAACGGATGAGACTCCTTTGTGTATAGAAGCTCATGGATTGCTTCCAAAGCCCATAGGTTGCCAGTTCTGCCTCGGGCGACGCGCTCCGTCCGACATCAACGAACATCCGCTTCCCCTCGAGGGCTACCGCATTCACGCCGATCGAGCCGTACACGATCCCGGCGAAGGACAATGCCACTATACCCGCCAGCAACGAGCCAAGCGCCTTGTACGGCATCCCGGCCTTGAGGATTCTCGGGGGATGAATGGCCAGGTAGAGTGTAATCAAGGCCACGGGGAATACAAAATATGTCGCCAGGGGCGTGCTCATTGGCAAAGCGTATTCCCCGGAGTCCGGGCGCATGATCTTCAGCGCGAACTTAAGTGCCGGTGGCACGCCCAAAGGGAAAAGGAGCACAACCAGGGTCGCGGCCAGCGGCAGTGCCTGCATAAGGACGCGCACGGTCGCCATGACCCACTTTTTCGGGGTGTCGCCACGGTGCAGGCGATGGAAGAAGCAGACCGTCAGGATGGACAGCCACGGGAATGCCGGCATCACATAGTGCGGGAGTTTCGTGGCCGCGGAGGAAAAAACCAGATAGGTGAATATCGCCGCGATCGAGGCGAAGAAGCAGAGTCTAGCCACGGGGTCGGAATCGCGGAGTTCGCGTTTTGCCTTCAGCGGCATCCAGAATGACGGCAGGAAGACGGCGGAGAAGGGTATGCCGCCGAGGATAAAGACCCCGATATAGTATAGCGGCCCGC
>JAFGFR010000180.1 GCA_016930955.1 Victivallales bacterium
CGTGAACCGTGAACCGTGAACCGTGAACCGTGAACCGTGAACCGGCAACAGTTTTCGCGCTCCCAGGAGAGACGGCAGCCTCGTCTTCCGCGAGTCCCGCAGAATCTGCGTCATTCGATTTGCGGACTTCGCAAAACGGGGATAGACTTACAAGGAGGAACTACTCACTCCCTAATCCGCCCTAATCCGCCCTAATCCACATGCCGAGTGTTGGAATTTGGTCGGGAGTGTTCGATCATCTTCCCCAAACAGACTTGAGGTAGTCGACATACTGTTCGCACATCTCGTCGGAGATGTTGGCGGGGATATGGTTCCCGACGGCGAACATCAGTCCCGGGCATCCCTTCGCAAGCGCAAGGGTGTCGTCAATCTCTTTCTTGACTTCCTCCCACTTCCCGAAGGTCATCGTACGACAATCAACCTTGCTCCCGACGATACAATGGGTCCTGCCGAATTTCTCGACAACAAAGTCGAAGTTGTTTGATGGCTCGAAAATAAACCCGTCGGCCCCGCACTCAGCGATATCTTCCATAAACATGTCAAACGTGCCGTCACTGCAGAAAAGAACCTTCTTGCCAGCCTCCTTCAACACGCTCCAAAGCCTCTTGTAGACAGGGAATATGGCCTCCCGGTAGAACCCGGGATCCATGAAGGGACCTTCGGTCCAGACCATGTCGTCGTGCTGTATGAATACCTCGATGGGTGTCTGGGCCTGCGCCTTGACATAATGCATTGTGTAATCGCCGAAGCGTTCGAGAACTTTCGCGAACTTCTCCTTGTCGGAGGCAGCCATCAGGAACATGTCCCAGCCAAAGCTCTGGCTCGCCCCGGAGACAAGCGTCCTGTAGTAGCCCCCGGTGACCAACTGGCCAGGATACTCAGCAGAGGCCTTCTCATAGGAGTCGCGGTAGTATGCGACCAGCTCACTGAAATCCGGCAATCCATACTCCTGTGCCGGGTCGAAATCCCATACCTCCTCGGGAGACTCGAAGGGGCAGGCGGACGACTCGCGCCTATCGCTACCGTCCGAGGCATAGACCGCATGGCCCATGTCCGTGCACCTGCCGGCCTCGGCCCAGTTCACCGGGCCGTCGTTCGTGCGCCAGACCATGTCAATGTCCCACTCGTCATACAAAGCCCTGATTGCGGCACAAGCATTCTCGGCGACACCAGGGTCTAGACCACTGATCTTCTTGACAAGCTCCACATGATAGTTCATCGAATATTCGGTATGCGCGACCCTAGGTGTCGGGCGAAGAAAAACCGTGTCCAACCCTATCTGACGACTCATGACAACTCTCCTTATTTTTCCCTTTGCCTTCGAACCAAAATCAAACTCAGATAATAGAGCCAATCTACACATTGACATTCAAATCCACCATTCACATAATTCAGATTCATTTGCACAATTTTCAGATTATCTCCCGGTGCCCCAACTCACGAATAGCCGCGATATTCGCAAGAGAATTTTCGATGGGCATGAATTTAAGGCAAACTGCAACCCCAACTGTGGCGACCACCGCAAGTCGCAGTCTCGCATTTTTTTCAAATAGCCACTTGTAGAAATGATTTTTCATGTTAGATTCAGCTCTTCGTGCCGGTGACGGGCGAGCTCCCGTCAAGTAAAACTTATATGCGACTGCGGATTCCGCAGCCCCGTACGCATTGAATGTCAGGCAATATGCTTAAAAAGATATGATCACAAGGAAAGCCAGATTGAAACTTCAGGAGACTATAGGATGCACTGTCCGGTTTTTCTCCCTTGTGGCATTTTCAGCTATTCTCCTTTTCTCGTCCTGCGCGACCTTGCCCGAGCCCGTGGAGAGAAGAAGTCTTCTTGACCTTATAGACTACTTCGACAACATAGGGCTGCCGCCGGAAAAGGTATCCACGACCAGGCATCAGGCACTCCTCGCCGCCGACGGTTGCGTCATGTGGATAGAGGGAGCAAAAGTAGAGTTCTATATCTACGATGTGACCATACCCAACCAAAAGGAAAAGCTAGACAAGATAAGGAGGGAAAACAAGATTGAAGTCCTGACCTACAATGTGGAGGCGGTCGTCAACGGGGGAATAGTCATGCTCCTGTACTCCACACACCCTAGTGTCGCCAAAATCTCCCGGGCATTCAGAAAATTCCCCCCTGACTACAAAATAAGTACCGATAAACATAAGAGCCAATTTCAAAACTCCCCGTGGCCGCGCGGAGTTTTGAAATTGGCTCATAATCTCTAAAATCTAAGGAAAGAGAGGAAAAAATGGCAAAAAAGAAAGCAAAGAAGACAAAGGAAAAGGGCGCGAAGTTCGTCTACTTTTTCGGCGGAGGCAAATCCGAGGGGAAAGCTTCGATGAAGGCACTTCTCGGCGGGAAGGGCGCAAACTTGGCGGAAATGGCCGGGCTGGGACTCCCGGTGCCACCAGGGTTCACCATCACAACAGAGGCCTGCGACCAGTACTACAAGATCGGCAAGGCCACGTTGTTCAAAACCATCGAGAAAGAGATATTGCAACATCTCGGCAGGCTCGAGAAAGTCACCGGCAAGACCTTCGGCAAGGGGCCCAACCCGCTCCTGGTCTCCGTGCGCTCGGGCGCGGCGGCATCCATGCCAGGAATGATGGACACCGTCCTCAACCTCGGGCTAAACGAACAGACCGTCAAGGCCATGATTGACATGACCCAAAACGAGCGCTTCGTAATGGACTCATACAGACGCTTCATACAAATGTTCGGCGACGTTGTCCTCGGGATTGAACATGACATCTTCGAGCACGAGCTCACGGATGTGAAAAAGTCCGCCAAAGCCAAAAACGACACCGACCTCTCCGCAAAGGACCTCGCGGAAGTCGTCAGACGATACAAGGAAGCAGTCAAGAAGGCCACGGGGAAAAATTTCCCCGAAAACCCCCTCGACCAGCTCAAGGAGGGCATCAACGCCGTCTTCTCTTCCTGGAACAACCCCAGAGCCATCAAATACCGTAAGATCAACGACATCCGCGGTCTGCTAGGCACTGCTGTAAATGTACAGACGATGGTATTCGGCAACTCCGGCACGAACAGCGCCACGGGTGTGGCTTTCACGCGTGACCCGTCCACCGGTGAGCACCGCTACTTCTACGGCGAGTACCTGATCAACGCACAGGGCGAGGATGTCGTGGCCGGGATCAGGACACCGCAGCAGATCACACTCAAGGGCTCCCGCGAGTGGGCAAAGGCACAAAATGTCACCGAGAAAATACGGAAGAAGGATTTCCCCTCACTTCAGGAGGCCATGCCGAAATGCTTCAAGCAGCTCGACAAGATCCGCGTCAAGCTCGAGAAGCACTACAAGGACATGCAGGACCTCGAGTTCACTATAGAGGACGGCACCCTGTACATGCTCCAGACCCGCAACGGCAAGAGGACTGCGGCGGCGGCTGTCAAGATCGCCACCGACATGGTCAAGGAGAAGCTCATCGACGAGAAGGCCGCCATAATGAGGGTCGCACCTGAATCCCTCGACCAGCTTCTGCATCCTGTGTTCATTGCCGCCTCCGAGGCGAAGGCCAAGAAGCTGGCAGTCGGCTTACCCGCCTCCCCCGGCGCGGCGACCGGGCAGGTCGTGTTCTCCGCAGACACCGCCGAGAAATGGGCAGCAGAAGGCAAAACCGTCATCCTCTGCCGTGTGGAGA
>JAFGFR010000181.1 GCA_016930955.1 Victivallales bacterium
CGTGAACCGTGAACCGTGAACCGTGAACCGCGAACCGATTTCAGGACAGGAGCACCTCCTGGACCTTGTGTGCGAGGTCGGATATCGAGAAGGGCTTGGGAAGGAAGCACACATTCGGCCTGGCGTGGTCGAATGGCTCGTCTGCAGCATAGCCCGACATGAAGAGGCATCTTATCTCCGGGCGCTTTTTCAGGATTTCGGCGAGTACATCCTCGCCGCCCATCTCAGGCATGACCATGTCGCTTATCAGCAGGTCTATCTTCTTGGGGTGGGCTTCGGCAAAAACAATTGCCTCGCTCGGCTTCGGGAACCCGAAAACCTCCATCCCCTTCTCCTTTAGAATCTCCTCGACCATGACCCTGATGGAGCTGTTGTCTTCAACCAGCAGGACGGTTTTGCCTTTCATTATCTCCGGGTCGGTCTCGACCTTGTCGGTTCTGAACCCGTCGGCAAGGGCACTCTCGTCCCGGGGCAGATAAATAGATATGCTGCTCCCCCCGCCAGGGCTGCTCTTGATATCAATGAAGCCGCGGTGTTGCCTGACTATCCCGTACACCACAGCCATGCCGAGCCCCGTACCCTTACCAAGATCCTTTGTGGTGAAAAACGGCTCGTAAATCTTTTCAAGCACCTCTGGTGCCATCCCGCAGCCGTTGTCGCTTATCTCAAGCCTGACATATTCACCGGGGCTGGTATCGGGATGCATCTCGCTGAACGTGAAGTCAAGGTCATCGTTTCGGGTGCTGATGCATATCTCGCCCTTATGGTCGGCTACCGATTCGATCGCATCCCGGGCGTTCACGCAAAGATTCGTCAATATCTGCTCGAGCTGCGAGATATCGGCCTTGACGTGCCACAATCCATCCCCAGGTTTCCAGCATATTTTTATCCCCTCCCCAACCGCATGCTTCAAAACATCAAGAAAATCGCCCACAACTTCATTCATGTCAAGTGTCACAGGTTTCATGACCTGTTTCCTCGAGAAAGCGAGGAGCTGCGCCGTAAGCTTCGCTGCGTGCCGTCCGGCCTGCAGGATACTTTTCAGATGGGCATCTGCGCCGGCCTTGCCGGCCGGATGGTCCAGAGCCATTTCGGCGCAGCCTAGGATCACGCTCAAGGCGTTGTTGAAGTCGTGTGCTATGCCCCCGGCGAGCTGACCCACCAGCTCAAGCTTCTGCGATCTCTCAAGTTGCTTCCTCAAGCCCTCCCTCTCGATCTCTCCTCTCCTTTGCTCAGTGACATCAATCACGGTCGAGATGACCATCCCGTCGCCCACTTCAAGAGGCAGGCAGCTTGCGTTGACATAGGTCGTGTCTTCACCTTCGCGGGTTATCGGAATCTCCTCCCAGTGCATCCTCGATACATCCCCGCTGCTAAAATCAGCCTCCACCCTCTCGCGTATCTCACGTCTTAAACCCGGATCCCTGTATACGGCCTCCCAAAAGTTGTCCGGCTTCTCCAATTCCTTCCTGCTTGCACGGTATATCTCCACAAACCTGTCGTTCATATACTCGAACTTGACTTCCGGGCCTAGAGAGTTCACAGCTACCCCCACAGGAAGATTGTCCAAGATCTTGCGTATAAACTCGCCCCTCTGGCGCACATCGCGCGTGGCACGCCCGACCTGACGGTGAAGAGACCAGGACCACAGAAGGGCTAAAAGCAGTATCAGCCCCAGCGGGACGATCAGGACTGCGGAATCCCTGAGCATGTCCAGGACACTAAGAGGCTCGTCCTCATAAGGCCCGAACCAACCCTTCCTTATGCTCCGGTACTCGCCGCTGTCCTTGAGAACCCGGAGCCCCTCGTTGATTCGCGAGATCAGCGAGGCCGAATCCTTGCGGGCAGCATAGCAGTACTCGGCCGTCACCAAGGGCTTGCCGGAAAGCCTCAGCCCTGCGATACCCTGCAAATCTATTGTCTTAAGTGCTGTGATCCTGACGACCAGTCCGCAGTCCGCACGCCCAGACGAGACGGCGGCAAGCACATCCTCCTGGCTTGCACATAGAACAAAACCGTCAGACAGCCCGGCAGCAGACAAAGAGTCGAAGACAAAACCCCCTCGCTGTACAGCCAGCCTGAGCCCCCTCAGTTTATCGAGGCTCCCCGGCGGGGAAAAAGTGCCTGCACGTACCACCGAGACATAGCTCGCGGTGTCGTGAGGATCGGAGAACAAAAAACGCTCGGCACGCTCGGGTGAATAAAACATCCCCTGAAGCAAATCTATCTCCCCGCTCTCAAGCTTCCTCACCATCTCATCCCAGGGACCCAGATCCACTCTCAAAGGCAGCTTCGTGGCTTTCGCCAAGGCATGGGTCAAGTCGACATTGTAGCCCTTGGGTATGCCGCGCTTGTCGTTGAACTCGAAAGGAGGATAGTTGTGGTCGCCGCCCACCAGCAGTCTTTCACGGTCCGGAAGCTCAATCCCGGAGAACCATCGAGCCTGCAGACGACGGAAAGTGCCGTCGGCCATGACTATGGACAAGCCCTCGTTGAGCAGGGCAAGAGTCTCCGAATCACCCTTCCTCACCGCAAGACAGAAGTCCTGCTTGAAGTCCTCTATGAACCTCGGTATGACACGCAGGTTGTCCATGCCCATCTCCGAGATCAGCCGGTATGCGACCAGCCGCTGCATGACGACAGCATCGTGCTTGCCTTCGGAGAGATCCTTCAGCGCAACCTCGAAACTGGGTTTGGAATGAATCCTTAACCCCCTGTCTTCCCTGAACAAATACTCCTCGGCATTGTCATTGCTCATTACCGCCACATCCTTCCCGCTGAGGTCGCCGACGGTATTGATGCCCTTCGTGTCCCTTCTGACAACAATCGCGCCGTACATGCTGATGTAGGAGAAGGAAAAATCGAAAAGTGCCTCCCTCTCGGGTGTACGCCCGACAAGCGGCAATACCTCGACTTCCCCCTCCTCAAGCATCGCCTTTACATCACTCCAGACTCCAACCTTGAAACTGACCTGCGCCCCCATAGCCTCAAGCGCACACCTCAAGAGCTCAACGGAAAAACCAGAGGCCTCACCATTCTCGTCAACAAAGCAGAACGGCGGGTAGTCTATCTCACACGCGGAAATGAGTTCCCGAGCCGAGGAAGCGGCACCAAAAGCAGAATAATTCACAGAGAAGGAAGAAAACATTGCCGAAACGACAAAGATACCCCCCCGCAACAACACAAATAATTTCAGTCGATCCATCATATACCGCCTCGCAAACAAAAATACTCCGCTTATTTTACCAGATTTCCATGCGCAATGCAAGACCCATTATCATCTTTTTGTTGTTGATTGTGAAGATTCTTTTACTTGCCTTGTCCTGAAACTGGATCTGCTTAAGCCAGTTTCAAAACTCCGCGTGAACTGCGTTGGTAGCGCAGGCGTGGCAGACGGTGCGGCGAAATGGCTGATGCATACCCGAAGCTGTCTGTGCCTGCCATTTTGCCGTGGCGCATGCCGTGCCTACGCCCCAACCCTTTGTGCTGTAAGCTCTTTTGGCGCGAATGCCACGCCGGAGCGGTCGGGGCAGACCATGCAGGTATGCCCGCTTCCGCATCGGCGTGGCCTCGCATCCAAAATGGCAGGCCGCGCGGCCACGGGTAGTTTTGAAATTGGCTCTCCTTGCCAAGGATTTGTTGGTCAGGGAGCATTTGGTGGAACAATTTAAGCGAAAAAAATGAAAATTCCTGTTTGCATTTGAAAAAGTGCGTATTAGATTAGCCGCTCATTTTGGGTTTCGGGCTAAAATATGGCATGAAATACTAACCACAGAGGAGTTGTCATGGCGAAGATTCTACTGGTTGACGATGATCCGGACTTGGCGGAAGCCTGCCGCATGGTCCTGGAAAAGCAGGGGCACGAGTTCTCATGGGCGCCAAGCAAGGACGATGGGATGGCGCAGATTAAGAAACAGAAACCGGATTTGTTGATCCTTGATGTGATGATGGACGAGCCTGACGACGGCTTCCGCATGGCACGCGAGCTAAGGGAGCAGTCCTGCAAGTTCCCGATAATGATGTTCAGCAGCATATCAAAGGTTCTCGGGGCCGACTACGGCGTGGACGACGAGATGGTCCCTGTGGACGAGTTCATCGAGAAGCCGGTCAAGCCGGACGTGCTCGTCAAGAAGGTCGAAGAACTTCTTAAGTCAAAAAAGAGGAAGTGACAATGCTTATTACCGAAAGAGAGAAATTGTCCGAGGAGGTGGGGCAGCTTATCGAGAAGCACGGACCTGGACGGGCGGCGTTGATGCCCACGCTCCAGGGCATACAAAAGAAGTACAGCTTCATATCCGAGTATGCCATGCAGCTCGTCGCCGACAAGCTGGGCATTCATCCCGTGGAAGTCTATGGGGTGGTGTCATTCTTCAGCTTCCTGTACGACAAGCCGCACGGGCGCTTCATCATCAGGCTCTGCCAGACAATATCCTGCGACCTCGCCGGCAAGGACCGCGTGGCTCGGCAGCTCGAGAGCGATCTGGGTATCAAGTTCGGCGAGACCACCCCGGACGGGAAGTTCAGCCTGGAATGGGCGAACTGCATCGGCATGTGCGACCAGGGGCCGGCGATGCTGGTCAATGATCAGGTCTTCCTGAAGGTCACACCCGAGAAGGTGCATGATATCCTTGAGGGATGCAGAAAGGTTTTCGGGGCTCATGCCCTTCAGTCTGAGGAGGTTGCATAATGAAGAACACATATGTGGCAAAATTGACTTTCGACTCCGTCAAGGTGGGTTCGGGCTTGGACGCGGCCCTGAAGAAGAAGCGTCACGAGGTGATAGACGAAATATCCGCCTCTGGCTTGAAGGGCAGGGGGGGCGCGGGCTTCCCGACAGGGGTAAAATGGAACCTCACAGCATCCGCCGCCGCAGATGAAAAATTCGTGGTGTGCAACGCCGACGAGGGCGAGCCCGGCACTTTCAAGGACAGAGTCCTGATGACAAAGTACGCCGACCTACTCTTCGAGGGAATGACCATAGCGGCCTATGCCATAGGCGCCTCCAGAGGCTACCTCTATCTCCGCGGCGAGTACGAGTACCTCAGGAAAGGACTCGAGGAAGTCCTCGAGAAAAGGCGCAAGGCGAAGCTGCTGGGGCCGAAAGGCAAAGGCAGGGACTTTAGTTTCGACATCGAGATACGTATGGGTTCCGGCGCATACATCTGCGGCGAGGAGACCGCACTCATCGAGTCAATGGAGGGTTTCAGGGGCGAGCCGCGCAACAGGCCTCCATTCCCGGTTGACACGGGATTCTACAAGAGACCCACCGCCGTGAACAACGTCGAGACCTTCCTGTGGGCAGCGAGCATCATGTCGAAGGGTGCGAAGTGGTTTAAGGCCATCGGCACCGAAAGGTCTGCCGGGCTGAAGATATTCAGCGTCTCCGGCGACTGCGACCGACCGGGCGTTTACGAGTTCCCGATGGGCATATCCGTCATGCAGCTTCTCGATAAGGTCGGTGCGCGCAACGCGAAGGCCGTACAGATCGGCGGAGCCTCAGGGATATGCGTGCCAACAAGCGAGTTCAACAGGAAGATCGCCTTCGAGGACATCTCCACCGGCGGCTCGATAATCGTATTCGGCCCAGGCAGGGATATGCTGCACATAGCTAAAAACTTCCTCGAGTTCTTCGTCGAGGAGTCCTGCGGGCAGTGCACCCCATGCCGCGTGGGTAATGCAAAACTCATCGAGGGAGTGGAAATGTTGGAAAAAGGCGAATGCTCGACCGACTACCTCAACGAGCTCTGCAAGCTCGGAGAGACGATGCAGCTCGCGTCAAAGTGCGGCCTCGGGCAGTCAAGCCCAAACGCTTTCCTATCGATCATAAAACATTTCAACAAAGAAATCATGGGACGCTGTCCTGCGATCTAATTCTAAATTATACGGAGATAGCCGATGAGTCCAGTAAAAAATACTGCTGAAAGAGCCCCAGTTAGCCAAAAAGGATCCAGGATCACAAACGTGGACCCCGATGCCCTAGGCGGTAAAATAAGGGCAAACATTGACGGCAAGGACATCACTGTCCCGATGGGCACAACCATCCTCGAGGCCGCAAGGCAGCTCAATATCAACATCCCCACATTGTGCTACCACGCGGATCTCTGCGTGGCGGGCGTATGCAGGGTTTGCGTCGTCGAGGTCGAGGGGCAGCGCACACTGCAGGCGTCTTGTGCATACCCGATAACACAGCCCGTGACGGTCAAGACCCACACTAGAAAGGTGCGTCAGGCCAGAAGGCATATCCTCGACTTGCTGCTCTCGCAGCACTATGGCGAATGCTATTCATGCTCAAGGAACAACAACTGCGAGCTGCAGCAGCTTGCCAAGGAATACGGTGTTGACTCCTTCCGGTTCGGCCATCCGGACAAGCCCAGGTACGAGAAGGACAACTCGAGCTATGCGATAATCAGGGACATGGACAAATGCATCCTCTGCCGCCGCTGCGTGCGCACGTGCATTGACCTCCAGGAAGTCGGCGTGCTCGAGGCAGTCGGCAGAAGCAACATGACCGAGATCGCAGCATTCGCCTCGAAAAAGCTCAGCGACGTCATCTGCATCAACTGCGGCCAGTGCATCAACCGCTGCCCGACGGGCGCACTGAGGGCAAACGACCCCAGCGACGATGTATGGAAGGCAATTGACGACCCGACGAAGCATGTGGTGATCCAGACTGCCCCGAGCCCGCGCGCAGGCATCGGCGAGGAATTTGGGCTCGAGCCCGGCATCCCGCTCACATTCGAGATGAACACCGCCCTCAGGCTCTGCGGATTCGACAAGGTCTTCGACACGAACTTCACCGCCGACCTCACGATCATCGAGGAGGGCACCGAGCTCATACTGCGCCTCTACAAGGCGCTCATGATGAAGGACTCCTCGATCGCCCTGCCGCAGTTCACAAGCTGCTCGCCGGGATGGGTCAAGTACATCGAGCACTTCTACCCGGAATATCTCGCCCACGTCTCCTCGGCCAAGAGCCCCCAGCAGATGTTCGGGTCGGTCATAAAGACATATTACGCCAAAAAGTTCAAGATTGACCCCAAGGACATCGTGACGGTCGCACTGATGCCCTGCTCGGCGAAGAAGTTCGAGTGCAACAGGCCTGAGATGTGCGACAGCGGCTTCAAGGACATAGACTACGGCCTGACCACACGCGAGCTGGCACAGATGATCCGCGAGACCGGAATAGACCTGCCCAAGATGGAGAAGTCGGACTTCGACGACCCCTTCGGCAGCGCCACAGGCTCGGGCATCATTTTCGGGGCCACCGGCGGTGTGATGGAGGCTGCTCTGCGTACGGTGTTCGAGCTGGTCACCGGGCAGGTCGCCGATCCTGACGTGCTGGCCGGGCAGGTCTCAGAGATACGCGGGTTCGAGGGCATCAAGTACAAGGAGCTTACTCTCCCGAAAAAACTCGGCCCCGTGCCCGAACTGCTCAAGATGAACAAGAAAGTCCCATTTAAGAATTGGGACTGGCTAAGCGGCGCCACCCTCAAGCTCGCCGTATGCCATGGCACAGCCAACGCCAAGAAGGTCATGGAGGACATCAAGGCCGGCGGCAAGTTCAGC
>JAFGFR010000182.1 GCA_016930955.1 Victivallales bacterium
AGATGCGTGAGGCGAACAAGATGTCTGCGAAATTCGCATTGATCCGTGGCGACTCTGAAATCGAACGCGGGGTCGTGCTGCTGAAGAACCTGATTTCTGGAGTTCAGGAGGAGATCAAAGAGGACGGAATCGAGAGCCGGCTGAAAGCTTGAAGTCGTCCGATTCAAAACACGAGGTGCAAGAATGGCAAAGAAGGGCAGGAGTGAAAAAGGTGCCGCCGCGACGACAAAAAAGGCGCCTGGCGATATAAGGCATTCCACGAATGGGAAGGCTGTGTCGAGCAAAAAACCCCTTGGGGAAAGGACGGCGGCGGCTGAAAACAAAGTTAAAGTCATGGGCGAAAAGCCAGGCCGTCGTGCAGTGAAGGCCGTGGAAGAGGCTCGCGTGAGGAAATTCACCTCCCCGCCCCCGATGAAGGTCAACCCTTTGATCAGGATTTTCGAGCAGCACCAGCAGCATAAGATGAGGATCGCCAAGATCACCGCGGGTCTGACCTTGGTTTTTATTGCCATTGCCTTTCTGGGGCTTTTATATGACAACTACCGAGACGGGAAGGCGAAGGAAAGGAGAGTCGGCGAGATACTGAAGAGGATTGAAGCCTACGACACGAGGATAGAAGAGAGCTCCGGGTTGGAGCAGGACAAGCTTGTCGTGTCGGCGGTGGAATGGACTTTCCGCGGCGAGAAGGAGGATGTCGCCAATCGTGCCGAATGGTCTGGCCGAAGAAAGAAATACATGCTCATGTTGCAAAACAAGTTCGACCCCCCGAACGAGGAGGAGAACTTCGTCGTTAAGTCTATCGCCGCTGAGATGGTCTATATCCCCAGAGGCCGCTTCATGATGGGCAAGACACCCCAAGAGACACACGGCGGGTTCGAGGAACTCCCGAGAAGAGAAGTGGAGATCACATATCACTTCTGGATAGGCAAGACTGAGCTGACAAATGCACAATACAGGATATTCTATCCTCAGTACCGTGTGCCTTTATGGGAGGGATATGACTTCAATGGCGTATCCCAGCCGGTGGTCAGGGTTGACTGGCATCTGGCCTCAGACTTCTGCGCGATGCTCACGGAAAGTGAAAGGAGGGCAAAACGACTTCCCGAGGGCTATGTCTACCGGCTTCCCACCGAGGCGGAATGGGAGTATGCCTGCAGGGCGGGAACGGACACTGCCTACTACTGGGGCGACACATTCGGTGAGGAGGGGGCGAAATTTGCAAACGTCTTGGATGTCAGGAGTGCGAAGTTCATTCATGTGGACCCGGGCAAGGATGCGCCGTTGAGCGACGGCAACTTCATCACCGCGCCGGTCGGCATGTACGCGCCTAACGCCTTCGGCCTTCACGACATGAGCGGGAACGCCTGGGAGTGGTGTTGGGACTGGTACAGCCCGAAGGCATATTCTGAGCTTTTTTATATGGACCCTGTGCAGACTGAGCCTGTTGTAAGCCCACTCGAGGTCCGCGGCCCCTTCGAGCGCCTGCAGACGATCCAGACAACAAGCAAGGTGATACGCGGTGGCGGCTGTCTTAGCCCGACATCCGACGCAAGAACCGCGAAACGCGATTTTGTACTGCCCGAGAAGCGTGATCTAGGCATTGGCTTCAGACTCGTACTCGCCCCAGGGATCACAGGTGCCCCATCTGCTGGTCAGCCCGAAACTGGCGAGGTGGACTCATCGGCTGCGGATCAGCAACCCGATGCGGAAACAAGCATTCAGTAGAGCCATTTTCAAAACTCCGCGTGAACCGCTTTGGGTGCACAAAAAAAACCCCGCTGTTTTCTTTGCGGGGTTTCTTTCTTTACAACAAGCTTTTCAATGCCTGAGCTTCAGCCCTTCGGGCAGCTCAACTTGTCATACGTGGCCTTGTTGACAAATTTTGTCAGATTCGTGCCGTCGTTGTCCTGGGCCCTGACTGCATAGCGCTCCTGTGGCCCCTTCGAAGTCTGCCTCTTGTAAACGACCTTCTTGCAGTTTGCCTCAGAAACTTCCACCGACTTGCGTTTCTTGACGTTGTAGAATTTCATTGCTACACTCCCTTGCTCGAGTTAATAATACACTTGACTACACACACAATGAGGCCATATATATCATAGCTTCAAATCAAGTTCAAATGAATTTCAGCAAAAAAAACTGTTTTTTTAAAAAAAAATGCCATAAATGCCCGCCGAAAGCAGCAGAACAGCCAAAATGAGCATCAGAACGCGGTTTCTGCGTATGTTTTCGTGTGAGCTCTTCCGTGCTGAGGTTCCCCTGACATTGCCGGTATGCAGCAGGTAAGCCACGGTTTTGCGGTTCTCGCCGGCCTCTTTGATGCATTCTGCCTTTCTGTATCGTCCCATCTGGAAGCTTCCTTGACAAAGCTAATGCAATGACAGATAGTAAATCGCACCCCAGAGCGCGACTGCGCAAAATATCCCAAGGATCAAGGGCATAAAAAATGCGAATCCAAGCCTGAAAAGCATAGCTTTACTCAGCGAGTTCAGCTCGTGCACGATTCCCGGGCCGTGCTGGAAACCATGGACTGATGCCCTGGACTCACTCTGGAGATTCCCGGGCATTTTCGAGCTTATCATTGTGTACTGTATTCGGATGTTCTCCAGTCTTTTCATCCCTTTGGCCAGCTCTGATGTGAAGTTCTGGCGGTTCCAGCCGGTATCGTCCAGGCTCTGAAGGTCCTCGAGCAATTTGGCCATCTGCCCCTCGATTTTCCTGAGCAGATCCAGATCTGATTCCATGCGTGAGATATTTTCTGGTATGGATGCCACCCCCTCGGCCAGCCTCTTTATGATGTCGGCCTTCACGTTCTTGAACTCATCCCAACGGTTGAATACCGCCTTTTTCCATTCCCTCTCACTGGCTACTGAGGGCTGGGCTGTCTTGCTGCCGGGACTTTCGGGCACCGGAGCTTTGGCCTGAGCGGAGCCTTGCCCCTTGGCCGAAAGCCGATCCCTTATCTTCACCAGATCGCTGCTGACGTAGTCTCCACCGGACATCTCGATCCTCTCGAGGCTGCATTTCTTGAGCCTCAATGTATAAGAACTGACAATTTAGCGGATTCCTCTGCGAATCTCGCACTGGCTGCGTCACGGAGATCAAAAGAGGACGCGCCTATAACCTAGCCCCGATCAAACAAATTGCAAGCGTTCCAGGGACTGGTGCCTTTGTTTTTAGGTGAAAGTATGATATTGTAGAGCCGATTTCGAAACTCCGCGTGAGCCGTGTTGGGAGCGCAGGCGCGGCAGACGGTGCGGCGAAATGGCTGGTGCATACCCGAAGCTGTCTGTGCCCGCCATAGGAAAGTTTTCCAACGGCGTGTCATATGTGAAGATGAGTATGGACATACAAACTTTAAGGCGAAAAATTGACTCGCTTGACCACGAGGTTGTCAAGCTTCTTAACGAGCGTTGCAGCCTTGCCGCTCAGATAGGCTCATGGAAAAGGCAGCATGGGCAGCCGTTTTATGTGCCGGAAAGAGAGAAAAACCTCTACGACAGACTTCACGGGAAGAACCCCGGCCCCCTGCCGCAGAAGGCGCTGAAAGCGATATACCGCGAGATCATTTCCGCGGCCATCTCATTGGAGAAACCGCTGAGGGTAATTGCTTTGTCATCTTACGGGACTATCGAGGCGGCCAAGGAGACCTTCGGCAGCTCGGCATCCTTCATCTGCGGGGATAATGCCTGCGGCGTTGTATCCGGCGTGGCCCGGCACAAATGCGACTACGGAGTCCTGCCGCTGATGACCCCCACACTCAACCATAGGGCAGTAAGGGCACTGGCAGAATTCCCGGAAGTCAGGATCTGCGCCAAAAAAATCGGTTCCAGAGGCCATGCAGGGGTGAGTTACTTCATAATCGGGCTTCAGGCCACGAGGCCCTGCTCGGTCGACCAGACGGCGGTGCTCGTGTCGCCTTCAAAGGGAAAGTCATCGCTTGAGGCACTGGCGGGCATGATCCCGGAGACCATGCTTTCCCGTCATGCTGTTGTTCGCGGCATGAAGCCACAAGCAATTTTCATTGAGCTCAACGGGCATCAATCCTCCGAAGCGGTGAGAACCCTGATCAACGACATCTCGGTGCGTGTGGGGACTTGTCGTTTGCTCGGGGCATATCCGGTTTTCTCCGAATAACCTATGTGAGGGTATCCAAACATGAATCTTCCTGACAGAACCCCGATAGACAAAGAAATTGTCTTCAAAATAATATCCGAGTCCGGAATAAACAGCATGGACATCATCAGTATCCGTGAGCTGGTGGGGATTGTGAACCGTATCGAGCAAATCACAGGTGAAAAGTACATCAGGATGGAGATGGGCATACCCGGCCTGCCGCCTTGCCGGGTCGGAGTCCAGGCGGAAATAGATGCGTTGAACTCGGGCGTGGCGGCAAAATATCCCATGATAGACGGCATTCCGGAACTCAAGGCCGAGGCATCGCGCTTCGCCAGGCTTTTTCTGGATATTGATATCCCCGAAGAATCCTGCATCCCCTCGGTCGGCTCGATGCAGGGAGCCTTCGCCACATTTATGGTGTCTTGCAGAAAACAATCCGGGAAGACCAAAACCCTCTTCATAGACCCAGGATTCCCCGTGCAGAAGCAGCAGCATAGGATCCTCGGAATCCCCTTCCACAGCTTCGATGTCTATAATTTCAGGGGGAACAGGCTAAGAGCCAAACTGGAGTCCTGCCTCTCGCAGGGCGACTTCTCGACAATCGTCTACTCCAACCCCAACAATCCGACATGGATGTGCCTGTCAGTCCAGGAGATCGAGATCATTGGCGAGCTATCGATGAAGCATGATGTCACGGTTGTCGAGGACCTTGCATATTTCGCAATGGACTTCCGGCAAAACTACCACATCCCCGGCAAGCCGCCATACCAGCCTTCAGTCTCCAAATTCACCGACAACTACGTGATCTTGATTTCCAGCAGCAAGGTGTTCAGCTACGCGGGGCAGAGGATCGGCGTGATCCTTGTCGCAGACAGGCTTTTCAAAAGAAATTTCCCCGACCTGTCGCGTTATTTCTCATCTCCTTTTTTCGGCCATTCACTTGTCTATGGCGCGCTGTACACGCTGTCCTCCGGCACGTCGCACTCGGCACAGCATGCGCTCGCGGCAATGCTCAGGGCACTCAACGAAGGCAAGTACGACATCAAATCTGAACTTGGTGAATATGTCGAGCGTGCAAAGGCGATGAAAAGAATATTCGTCGAGAACGGCTTCGAGATAGTCTATCCGGAAGATGACGGGCAAGCCATTGCCGACGGTTTTTACTTCACTTTCTGCTATCCTGGGCTCTCGGGAGGCGAGCTAACCGAGATGCTGCTGTATTTCGGGGTCAGCGCCATATCTCTTAAGATCACCGGGAGCGACAGGCCGGACGGGATGAGAGCATGCGTGTCTCTCGTCGACAAATCACAACTACCCATTCTCGAGGCACGCTTGGCCGCGTTCAACTCGCATTTCCAGAATTCCGCCTCTCAACCCTGTGTTTCATGATTGACTTCATCAACGTCTGCAAAAGCTATCCACCGCAGGATATTTTGGTGAACGCGAGCTTCAGGATCAACCCTGGGGAGAAGGTAGGTGTCGTCGGACCTAACGGGGCGGGCAAGACAACAGTCTTCGGACTGATCTCAGGTGATCTGCTCCCCGACAAGGGTACCGTGTCGAAACCGACAAACGTCAGGCTGGCGTACCTCAAACAGCAGCTCCCGGAGAACGCAAAAAACCTCTCGCTGCTCGAGTACGCATGCTCCACCATGCCAGAACTGGAGAATATACAGGAGAAAATCCATGTGATAGAGAAAGGCATGGCATCTTCACCTGCGAGCCAGTCCGCGCTAGTCCAGCTCGGCAAACTACAGTGTGACTTCGAGGCGCTCGGCGGCTATACCATCCGCACCAGAGCAAAGATCATCCTCGGAGGACTCGGATTCCCCGCAGACCGGCTCGACGACGACATATCAAGCTTCAGCGGCGGCTGGCAGATGCGCGCCGGCCTCGCACAAGTCCTGCTCGCGGAACCAAATATCATGCTGCTCGATGAACCGTCAAATTACCTCGACATGCCGGCGATCGAATGGCTTCAACGATTCCTTTCAGACTTCAAGGGCACCATAATGCTCGTCTCGCACGACCGATATCTTCTGAAAAAACTTACCTCGACAACCATCGAGATAGCAGGCGGGATGGCAACAAGATTCTCCGGCAACTACGACTTCTACGAAACCGAGCGCAAAAACCGCTTCAGATCCCTCGAGGCCGCGAAAAACAACCAGGAAAAGAAAAAGGAGCAGATCGAAAGATTCGTCGAGCGGTTCAGGGCAAAAAACACCAAGGCCTCACAGGTGAGAAGCAGGCTTAAAGCTCTTGACAAGATGCCGGAGATCAGACTGCCCAGCCAGCAGAACAACGCCCCGATCAGACTGCCCGAGGCTCCCCATTCAGGCGCCGAGATCATCAGGCTGGAGAATGCGACTGCCGGCTACGGCAGCGACGCCTTCATGCTCGAGAACATATGTTTGCAGGTGTCGAGGGGGCAGAAGATCGCGATCTCGGGATACAACGGCACGGGCAAGACGACACTTCTGAGGATGATGGCGGGAGTATTGCCGCTGACAGGAGGCAAACGTGTCCTCGGGCACAAGGTGGTCATGGGTTATCAGGCGCAGGATTTTTCCGACAACATGCCTCCCGACCAGACACTCGAGGACATCATACAAAATGCCGCCGGACCGACAAATCCCGGGCAACGCAGGGATGCCAGGAGCATACTCGGATCGTTCGGCTTCACCGGCGAGGAGAACTCGAAACTTTGCCGTAACCTCAGCGGAGGCGAGAAAATACGCCTCGCATTCGCCAGAATCTTCGCCAGCCCACCCAACTTCCTGATCCTCGACGAGCCTACAACACACCTCGATATCGAGACACGCGAGGCTCTCCAGAACGAGCTGGCAAACTACAAGGGCACGGTATGCATGGTCAGCCATGACATCGAGTTTGTCCGCAACTCTGCAGACTTCATCATCGCCATGGAGCCTCCGGGAATCAAACTTTATTACGGCGACTACGACTACTTCCTCGAGAAAAGCGGCTTCGACAGCACAGCACGAATGACCAAAAAGGCCAGGCCAGCCACCTCCGGCCAGAAGGAGCTCAGGAAAAGACGCGCACAGATGCGACAGGCCGCCAGCAAGGCCAAATACCAGACAGAAAAAGATATCTCACAGATCGAGAAGAAAATCACCACACTCGAAGATGAGAAGTCAACGATCACCGAGACAATTGCCTCGGACAATCAGAAGGTCAATTTCCAGTCGGTAAACAGACGTCTGGCCGAGATTGAACGGGAGATCGCCAGACTCTCCGAAAGTTGGGACAAAAAGACTACACTCCTGCAGGAAATGAGGTAATCCCAAGAGCCAGTTTCAACCTAAATAAAGCAGTTGCCGCAGTGTGCCGTGGATCTATTCTTATTTTGAGTGACACTGTAGTAACTACTGCGAACTCAAAATGA
>JAFGFR010000183.1 GCA_016930955.1 Victivallales bacterium
GAATCATGCTTCAGGACAAAGAAAGGCGTGGCGCGCTGGAAAAGCATTTCCCCGAAGGCTCGGAAGTCGTGTTCTACGTAAGGCGGCACAAGGCTGATGCCGATGTGGAGAAGAACGCCATAGCCGTTGGCAACTGCGCCTCACCGATCGCCAGCCGCACAATCGCAAGCGTGCCTGGTTGCCGCGCCGAGATCCGCCCATCATACGTCTTCAAACACATCATCGAACAACTTGATAAGATTAAAAAATAAACGCCGGATCTCTGTCATTTTTCCCCGGTTTTCTCCAGCTCAAGAGTTTTGGTGATCTGGTCGCAGACCTCCGAAGGGCCGAAGTACTGTATCGGACCCGGATAGACGTAGTCGGTCTTGACGGCCCATTTCGAGCGGTTCCGCTGGAACTCGATAAAGGGGTTCCCGTCGAGCTCGACAAGAGCCTTCTGTATGACAGGTTTGTCGGCACCGTGGCGGCGCTCGACGTTCATCATCATAGTCAGCGGGATTCCGCCGCAGGCCCATTCGTCGGCACTTTTGTGCGTGTTCTGCACTGCGGCCATGTATCCGCTTTTTCCTGCGCCGGCGAGCGCGGCGGCAGTGTAGCCGAGGCTGTAGCAGTAGTCTGCATCGTAGTTCGATGGCGCTGCGCAGCGCCCCTCGTAGCCAAAAAAGTGTGCCTGTGTAGTGAACTTGCCCTTGAACTTGCCTTCGGCCTTCATCTCTGACAGTCTGATCCCGACGACTTCGGCGAGCAGTTTTTCTGTCTCGATGAGTGAGACCTGCACATTTCCATGCGGGTCGCGGTCGAGCATGAGCTGTATCTGGATGTTCACCGGAAGCGAGCTGAACACGTAGGAGGCATCTTTTGACAGGTGCCTGTTGACGAAGGCCAGCTCCTCGGAGCGGCCCTTGAGTCTTGAGAAAGCCTCCTTTTCGCGGGCCAGAAGCTCGTTGAGCTCAGCTATGAGCGAACGCATTTCGGGGATGAACTCGACCAGTCCCTCGGGCACGAGGACCACCCCGAAATTCCCCTCCTTCCCGCTCCTTTTGACTATCACATCCACGATATCGGAGATGATCTCATCGAGCGTCTGCTTCTTCTCCAGCACCTCCTCACCTATCAGGGCTATGTTGGGGTGTGTCTGCAAGGCGCATTCGAGAGTGATATGCGATGCCGAACGCCCCATCAGCTTTATGAAATGCCAGTACTTCTTGGCGGAGTTGGCATCACGCTCGATGTTCCCTATTAGCTCGCTGTACACTCTGCAGGCGGTGTCGAAACCGAAGGAAGCCTCGACGTACTCGTTCTTGAGGTCTCCGTCTATGGTTTTGGGACAGCCTATCACGCTTATCCCTGCATCCGTGGATGCGTAGTACTCGGCGAGCAGGCAGGCGTTGGTGTTGGAGTCGTCTCCGCCGATCACTACCAAGGTGCCGATTCCGAGGGCTCTGCAGTTCTCCTTTGCTTTCTCGAACTGCTCGTTTTTCTCCAGTTTTGTCCTTCCTGATCCGATCATATCGAATCCGCCGGTGTTGCGGTAGGCATCCACAGTATCCTTGGTTATCTCCATGTATCGGTTGTCGACCAGTCCGCTGGGGCCGCCGAGAAATCCGTAGAGCTTGCAGGTGTTGTCCAGCGACTTCAGGCCGTCGAAAATTCCTGCGATGACGTTGTGCCCTCCGGGTGCCTGACCGCCTGAAAGTATGACACCGACATTCAACGGGGCGGATGAAGCATTCTTCCCTCCCTCGGAAAAGATCAACCGGGGCTTGCCGAAAATGCGCGGGAAAAGCTCTCTTATCTTGTCTGAGTCCGCCACCGAGGTCGTGGGGCCGCCCTCTTCAACTCTCACCGACGCACCATTCCTCAACGCTGGCGGAAGCTTCGCCATGTAGCCTGCTCGAGCCTTCTGCAAAACCGAAATTCCCATGTCCTCATTCTCCTGCTGTAAAATTTCAAATTAAAGGGCCAGTTTTGAAACTGGTCCCTTATGTAATCATTCATGTTTGACGAATATGAGCTTACTCGTGTTGAAGCCGGCGGCGGAGGCCTTCTCCAACAGCTCATCGAGGATTTGCTTGTCCAAGGCCGGGATCCTGGACAATATCCACAGGTAAGATTTGCTCGGACCGCAGACCAGCGCGTGCCGGTAGTCCCCATGGTCCAAGCCGAAAATAATGTACTTCCCGTAGAAGGGGCCGAAGAAAGACACCTTCAGATACCCCTCTTCGCTCCCTCTGGCGAAATACGCCTTGCCTTCCGCCTGCTTCCACTCTCCCGTGCTTTCGGAAAAACCCCGGTTGAAGACCCTGACTCCCCCATCGTCCCGCATGCTGTAGTCCGCAGTGACACGGCTCAAACCACGCTCGAATGAATGATCCAGCCTCGCTACCTCGTACCATTTGCCAAGATACCTGTCCAGCTCGAAGTTCCCGACTGGCTCCACGCCCTCGGGAATCCCGCCGCAACCAGCCAAAAACAAAAGCCCCATACAGATATGCCTCTTCATCGGAAGCTCCATCAAGAAACCCAATCCTATCAAATTCATCTCGATCTAGTCCCAATATGGCATCAGATCCAAATATTTCAAACACCAGACATGAACGCAAAATTGAACGCCAGTTCTATGGCTGGCACTCTAACCGTAAGCAAAACCAAAGCACAACTGAAGAAGTTGCGCACACCAGTCCCCAGAGCCAATATCGAAACTCCGCGTGAACCGCGTCGGGAGCGCAGGCGCGGCAGAATGCATGCTATCCGAGGCTGAAAGTCTCGAGCAGGCGAGTCATGTTCTTATGTGTCGCATTTGTCACAATTGCCAACACTCCGCGAGTCCCGAGCGCCTCGACCAGCGGCTCCACTTCATCTGCCCGGGCGTAAACCTGAAAAGACTTCCCAGCCTCCAGGATACGTCGCAGCAAGCCATGCCATTGTGCCAGGTCTTCCTTTCCCGCGCCAGGCTGCC
>JAFGFR010000184.1 GCA_016930955.1 Victivallales bacterium
GCTGATGAAGGTCAGAGAATATGTCGAGATAGCTGAAAAACTGAAGGAGGATTAACACCATGGCCAAGACAACATACCTCGAGGAGATAGAAAAGACCTACAACACCATCGAGGAGAATTTTGAAGCGGCTTACTCGAAATGCGCGGACAAGGGGCAGAAGGATCTTCTGGCGTCCGCAAGGGATGTCGCCAAAAAAGCCTTCTGGCAGGCAGTGGCTGGCGATCTGAAGTCGAAATCCCCACTGGCGGAAAGGGCCTGTTCCGACCTGAAGAAGGCCAACTCGAAGATGCTTTCGGCGATGAAACATATGGACGACGCCAAAGCGGTGATCAGCGCGGTCGAGCAGGCTGTCAGGCTTGCTGCGGCAGTCGCCGCAATGGCGGCATGAAACTATCTGCACTGTCTGCCGCGCCTGCACTCCCAACGCGGTTCACGCAGAGTTTGGATTCCTTTTTTGAAAAGCCACTTGACAAACCCTGAATGATCGCTAGACTTCCCCTTAGGCGGGTGCGTTGCATCCCCTGGTCGTGGGGCTTCCATCGGGAGCCTGTGAGGGACAATTATTCGGGACACGGGACATGGCGAAGGAATTCGTTCATCTACATCTCCATTCGGACTTCAGTTTGCTTGACGGCGCTTGCTCCGTCGAGGGAGTTGCGGAGACCGCGGCAAGCATGGATATGACTGCCGTGGCCATTACCGACCACGGGTTCATGGGCGGAGCCATGGATTTCTACACTACACTGGGCGAGAAGGGTGTCAAGCCGATCATCGGGTGCGAGTTTTATATCTCGCCGACGACCAGGTTCGACCGGGACCAGTCGAAGGATAACATCAAAGGCTTCCATCTGGTCCTCCTTGCCAAGGACT
This sequence comes from Victivallales bacterium, assembly GCA_016930955.1. Lineage (GTDB taxonomy): Bacteria > Verrucomicrobiota > Lentisphaeria > Victivallales > JAADHT01 > JAFGFR01. The sequence continues at coordinate 872 of JAFGFR010000184.1, forward strand.
TCGAGGGATACAGCAACCTTTGCAGGCTTATATCCGCTGGCTTCATCGAGGGGTTCTACCACAATCCCCGAATCGACAATGAGCTGTTGTCACGGCACAGCAAGGGGTTGATAGCGCTCAGCGCGTGCTTGAAGGGCAAGATCCAGGACTGCATCTTGGCTGATCGCCTGAAAGACGCCAAGGACGCTGTGGGCGATTATCTTGACATCTTTGGCAGGGGGAACTTCTATCTTGAGCTAATGGATCACGGCATCCCTGAGCAACGGAAGGCGAACAAGGCGGTGGTTATGCTCTCGAGGGAGTTTGACATCCCGCTGGTCGCCACCAACGACGTGCACTATCTGAAGAGGGAGCATGCCAAGGCGCACGAGCTTATGCTCTGCATCCAGACTCGCTCGACGATGGAGAGCGACAAGCGCTTCCGCTTCTCAAGCGACCAGTTCTACTTCAGGAGCCCGGAGGAGATGGCCGAGCTGTTCGCCGACACCCCCGAGGCCATATCGAACACTATCGAGGTGGCTGAGAAATGCAACCTTGTCATCCCCATGGCACCTGAAGTCAACCACTATCCGGTATTCGATGTTCCCGAGGGGATATCTCGGAAGGACTACCTCAGGAATATATGTGTCCGCCGCATGAAGGAATGCTATGGCTTCGCTCCAGAGGATAGCTTAGACCTGACTCCAGGGCAGAAGGAAATCGTTGATCGCATGGATTTCGAGCTCAAAGTCATTGACGGTGCCAACTACACAAGCTACTTTCTGGTTGTCTGGGACTTCATCAAGTATGCCAGGGAGCAGGGCATCGCAGTTGGCCCCGGCAGGGGCAGCGGCGCGGGAAGCATCGTCGCGTACCTCTCAAGCATCACAGAGGTTGACCCGATAAGATACAACCTGCTGTTCGAGAGGTTCCTGAACCCCGACCGGGTTTCACCCCCTGACTTCGACATTGACTTCTGCGAGCGCCGCAGGCCAGAGGTGATCGAGTACGTGCGCGAGAGATACGGGAGGGAAAAAGTCGCGCAGATCGGGACCTACGGCACTCTCAAGGCCAAGGCCGTCATAAAGGATATCGTGAGGGTGATGGGCAGGTCCTTCCAGGACGGGGACTCGATCACCAGGCATATTCCCGACAGGCGCCCCGACGGCAAGTCTGGCAACATGACCCTCGATCTGGTCAAGCAGATGATCCCGGAAATCAAGGAAATGCTCGAGAAGGAGGCATGGGTAAGGGAGGTTTTCGAATACGCCAAGGTGCTCGAGAACCTCAACCGGAATCTCACCACACATGCCGCCGGTGTAATAATTGGCGACCAAAGCCTGGACAACCTTGTCCCGCTGTGCAAGGACTCCAACGGGGAGATCATCACGCAGTATGCCGGCAAGCCCTGTGAGAGCCTCGGGCTGCTGAAGATGGATTTCCTGGCCCTGAGCAACCTCACCATTATCCAGGACACAATTGTCAACATCAAGGCCAACAGGGGCGAGGCCATTGACATCACCAAGGTTTCTCTTGACGACTCCAAGACCTTTGATCTGATCACCCGGGGGGATACGGTCGCAGTGTTCCAGCTCGAGTCCTCAGGAATGCGCAAACTATGCAGAAGCTTCGGGATGAGCTGTTTCGAGGACATCATCGCCCTGATTGCGATATACCGGCCGGGGCCGATGAACTACCTCGACGAATTTGTTGCCAGAAAACTCGGCAAGGTTCCCGTCGAGTACGACCATCCGGTACTCGAGGGCATACTCAAGGAGACCTGCGGGATAATGCTCTATCAGGAGCAGATCATGCAGATGGTGCAGACCCTGGCCGGGTTCACGCTCGGCCAGGCGGACATCCTCAGGCGCGCGATAAGCAAGAAGGATGTCAAAACCATGCATGCGCAGCATGAAAAGTTCACCGAGGGCTGCTCCAGGATACATGGCATAGTCAAGGCCGCTTCAGACGCGATATGGGAAAAAATTGCGAAGTTCGCAGGCTACGGCTTCAACAAATCCCACAGCGCCGCCTATGCGTTTGTCGCCTACAGGACGGCCTTCCTGAAGGCGAACTACCCGGTGGAGTTCATGGCCGCGGTGCTGTCGTCCAATCTGGACAAGGCCGACAAGATCGCCTCGGGCATCCGAGAATGCCGCGAGATGGGGATCTCCGTGCTGCCCCCGGATGTGAACGTCAGCCAGATCAGCTTCACCGTTGACGGCGACAGCATACGCTTCGGCCTCGGCGCCATAAAGGGTGTCGGGGAGACTGCCGCATCGGCCATGATCAAGGCACGCGAGGAAAACGGCAAGTTCAAAGACCTTCTCTCGTTCTGCGAGCTCGTGGGGAGCACGGTAAACTCCAGAATCCTCGAGAACCTGACGCTTACCGGGGCATTCGACTCATTCGGTCTCAGACGCGCGCAGATACTCGCCGTCATGGACCAGGCCGTCTCACTTGCCCAGAGCCTGATAAAGGACCGCTCTTCGGGGCAGGGATCGCTCTTCGACATGCTCCCCGACGGCGAGGATGCCGGGATGGACAAACTCGATATACCCGACATGCCAGAGATACCCGAGCACGAGCTGCTGGAGAAGGAGAAGGCCCTTCTCGGTTTTTATGTCACAGGTCATCCTCTGGGTGAATACGCGGACATCATCAAAAGCTATTCCAGTCATTCCCTTGTGGAGGTGACAAACAGGGAGTCTGAGAACTTCCCTTCCGATGGTTCCGGAGTGAAGGTGGGCGGGATAATAACAGCCTGCGAGAAGAAGCAGGCGAAGAGCGGGAAACATTTCGCGGTGTTTCAGGTCGAGGACCTCGAGGGGACATGCGAGTGCGTAATTCTCGGGCAATCCTACGAGTCCTACAACACGCTGCTGATGGAAAATGCCCCTGTGTATTTGGAGGCTTTCGCTGAGTGCGGCGAGCAAAACTCGAAGCCCAAGCTCAGGGTCGAGAAGATCATACCCCTGGGCATGGTCAGGGAGATGTACACCAAAGAGGTACACATAAAAATCCATGAGGGTGGCGCCAGGAAGGACATGATCGAGGAGCTCCGGAAAATATGCAAGGCGCATCCCGGGAAGACATGTCTGGTCTTCTGTCTGACTTGTTCCACCGGCGAAGTCGCCTTCATCGAGAGCGCGAGGGAGTTCGATGTCAGTTTGAACAAGGCTTTTTTAGCTGAAGTCGCGGCGGTGATCGGGGAGAACAAGCTGCATTTCCGACCCGACAAGGAGCTGCCGCAGAGAAAAATGAATCACTGGGAAAAGAAAAACTCTTGATGATATAGTTGCATGAAAAATCTAGCAAAAGGGAAACAAAGATGAGCAAGCTGGTCGTTGATCTGGAGAAGGCTCCGGAATGCCTGCATCAAGGGCTCAGGGAGATCGCGAAATCCGCGCCTGTGGATTTCACAGGCAAGGGATTCGAGGCGTCTTTTGTCAAGAAGCGCGAAGGGCTTTGTGTCAGGAAGACTGGTGCGAAATCCGCGGAGATCGCATTCGGCGCCGTCAACGACGCATTCAGAGGCATATGCCTGGCCCTTTCTGAAGAGTTCCAGACCGGGAAGACACCGGAAATCTGCGAATTTCGCAGAATCCCCAAGACTTATGTGATGCTTGATGCCTCCCGCAACGGTGTGCTGAGTCCGGAGTCGGTCGGGGAATGGCTGCGCTTCATGGCGCTGGCCGGGGTGAACGGGTTCATGCTCTACACCGAGGACACCTACGAGGTCGCCGGCGAGCCGCTCTTCGGGTACATGCGCGGGACATACACCAAAAAGGAACTCTCGGTACTCGACAGCATCGCCGACTCGCTCGGCATCGAGATGATACCCTGCATACAGACCCTGGCCCACCTGCAGAGGGTACTGCAGTACGGACAATACGACAAGATAAAGGACACCGCCTCGGTGATGATGTGCGAGGAGCCGGAGACAATCAGGTTCGTCGAGAAGATGCTCTCGGAGGCAAGCTCACCATACAAGTCCAAACGCATACACATCGGCATGGACGAGGCCTGGGACCTCGGACGCGGGAACTACCTGTCGAAAAAGGGCTTCAAGCCGCCATTCGAGATGATGACGACCCATCTGAGGAAGGTCCTGGCCGTCACCAAGAAACTCAAGCTCAAGCCGATGATGTGGAGCGACATGTTCTTCCGCGCACTGTCGGCAACAGGCGATTACTACGACACAAAAGTCAAATTCTCGAAGGAAATCATCGGGCAGGTGCCCAAAGACGTGGACCTCGTGTATTGGGACTACTACCACTCCGACACCTCCTTCCACGACACGATGATAGAAATGCACAAGAAGCTCTCCGGCACCCCGGTATTCGCCCCTGGGATACGCACATGGAACCGCTTCTGGACCGACTACGAGACAAGCATGGGCACCATCGCGCCGGGGCTGCAAAGCTGCATCTCTAAGGGCATCAGGGAGATCGTGATCACGATCTGGGGCGATGACGGCACGGAGTGCGACTATTTCTCATCATGGCCGATGATACAGTATGCCTCCGACATAGTCTTCAACGGCAAGCCCGACATCGCCAGGACAAGGAGGAATCTCGCGGCGGGAGCCGGGATCGAGATGGACGACTGGCTCGAGGGCGGCAAGATTGACACGCCCCCGGGAAACAGCAACCATGCCAACATCAGCAAGACTCTCCTCTGGGACGACCCCATGCTGGGCCTGTGGCAGCCACAGAAGAACGGGAAAAAGCTAAACCCCTTCTATTCAAAGCTCGCTGCCAGGCTTAAAAAGCTATCCCGCAAGAAGTCCAACAGCCGTCTTCTGCTCCCGTCACTTCTCGCAAATGTCCTCTCAATCAAGGCAGACTTCCCCGAAATCCTACAGCAGGCATACCTCGATAATGACAGGGAAAAACTTCTCGAGATACATCGCAAGACCCTCCCGGACCTGACCCGGCGCGTCAAGGCGCTAAACAAATGTCACCGCAAGCTATGGCTGCGCAACTACAAGCCCTTCGGCTGGGAAGTGCTCGAACGCAGATACGGCGGACTCCTCGGCGTGCTCGACAACCTGGACGACAGACTCTCACAATTCCTCTCCGGCAAGACAGAACGCATCCAGGAGCTCGAGGTGAAAAAACAAAAAATCCAGGATACTCCAAACGACCAAATGGCACACGCAAATGCAGTCAGGCTATGCAGCACAGGGCACATGAACCATTGAAGACCTTGAGCATATCGTTGTTTGTCGGATTTGGAGGCTTCTTCGGCTCGCTCGCCCGATACGGCCTCAGTGTCGTGACCCAGCGGTTCGCTGTCGAATGGCCCGTCGGCACCTTGGCCGCCAATGTTGTCGGATGCCTCGCCATCGGCATCCTTACCGGGTTGACTGCCAGAAACGATGCGATCTCTCCTGAAATCCGTCTCGCCCTGGGCACAGGCTTCTGCGGGGGCTTCACAACCATGTCGTCAATGGTGTACGAGACGGCAGGGATGCTTCGTTCCAGCGAATATCTGCATGCCGTTATCTATACTGCAGGAACACTGCTTTTGTCAATTGTGGCATTCATCGCGGGAGTCATGCTCGTGCGGATGTTTTTCAGAATAGGAGGTATGGTATGGAGTTGAAGGGAAATATTAAACTTCTACGTATTTTCCTTGGCGAATCGGACAAGATGTCGCATACGGTGCTTTACGAGGTCATTGTGCGTGAGGCGAGGAAGATGGGATTGGCAGGGGCGACGGCATGGAGGGGGGTAATGGGTTTCGGCCGCACCAGCCGTATCCGCACGGCGAGAGTCCTCGACCTTTCTGCAGACCTTCCCATTGTCGTCGAGATAGTAGACAAATCAGAGAGGATAGACAAATTCCTCCCCGTGCTGCATGACCTCTTCGAGTCCGCCAAATGCGGAGGCCTCGTGACCATCGAGGATGTGCAGGTGTTCAAGTACCTACATGGCGAGGACTAGCTGTTCTTTCGCGCGGGAAACGGGCTGAAGTGAAGTTGCAGGGGAATTGATGGGCGAAGCGTGTTCATGTGTTGACCGGCAAGGCTTTTGCTGATACATTGTCACGGTGTCAGTCGTGAAGGAGGAGGTTGATCTATTGAGGTTGCGCGATGGTCTTTGATGACAAATGCAGTATGGATGAGTTTTACTGGGAAGGAGAGTTCCGCAAGGACGACTCGAGGGTCAGGGCTTGCATGAAGGAGATCCCCTCGGTAATTGACCTTCCGGGAGAGGATGAGCTGCTTGTTAGCCGCGTCGAGATGTGCCCGGAGCATGTCAGGGACGGGAAAGAGAATTTCCAGGATTTCACAGAGGACTATTTCGACTGGGATGAACCTTGGCTGCCTGATAACTGGAAGGAGTTCGATGGCGCGGAGGTTTATTCCGCGATTGAGCTGATGACACAGAAATGGAGCAGGATTTACGCATTCTGCTCCGGCCCTCAGGGGCTGGCAGTACTTTGCCACTACGGCAACATCATGGGGCTGGCGGTCGACCTGGTGGATTTCGGTCCAGAGAAAGACGCGGGGCTGAAAATCGCTCTTTGCAAAAGGATCCTCAAGGGTATAAACGACATCATCGCCTGTTTCAAGGAGCAGGAGTTCAAGGAAAATCCTAAAATACCGCAGCACGAGGCGGAGCTGCTCCAGACACGACAAGCTGTGGCTGATCTCAGGTTCAAGTTCGAGAACGACCGCCGGTGCGAGAAGGAAGCATGAAACCACTGATCCTAAATAAAGCAGTTGCCGCAGTGTGCCGTGGACCTATTCTTAAAGCCTTGTATCCAAATATGTTAACAGTCGTTTTTGAGAGCCAGTTTCAAAACTCCGCCCCAACCCTTTGGGCGGCAAGCTTTTTTGGCGCTAATGCCACGCCGGGGCGGTCGGGGCAGACCATACAGGTATGCCCGCTCCC
>JAFGFR010000185.1 GCA_016930955.1 Victivallales bacterium
AATTTTTGTCAATTAATAAAGATATACCAATTGACAATGTTAATCAACTACATGAAGTTGCACTTCGCTCTTGAATGTAGCTTTTCGTTTCTTTTTATTTGAAATTGGCTCTCCTGACTTGATTTAGCCTATTTCCTCGCGTAGTCAAGTGATGGTGGAGAATTTTTTGGGAATTCATACATCTTGCTCCCGTGCCTGCATTAGCGAAATCGGGCCCGGGGTCGTGATCCTATCCATGATTTTATTCCTTGAGCTTATAGAATCTGTGATCCAGCCCGGGGTCGTCAAATATCGCCTTCAAGTCTTTGACATCGAGACCCTTGAATTTTATGACCCTTATGAGTTTTTCAGCTGTTATCTCGGCGGCGTCATTGTTTCCAAGCTCCTTTTGGAGAAGCAGCAGGTTGTAAAGTGCCAGGCTGGACAATGGGAATGCCTTGGTCTCGAGATCCATGTATTTGAGAGCCTCGCTTTTGCGGTTCATTCTGAGCAGGCATTCTGCCATTCGTGCGTTAGAGTGGACCACTATCCTTGAAGGATTGGCTTCCATCGCGGCGAAATACTTGTATGCCAACAGATGGTCGTTGAGCCAGAAGAGGGACATCATGGCACACTCGTACAGGCCTAAGGCGTCAGGTGCTATCCGGAGGGATTCAAGCCTGTGTTTTATTGCCCCGGCATAGTGGTTAAACTCCTTGGCTATAGCTGAATTACGGGCGTGGTAGGAAGCTCTCGCATTGATTGGCAGCATATTCGAGCTGCATGCGAGAAACAACACGGCGACAGCCGAGCAACAGAATCTTAAGGTTGCTGGGGTGTGGACAGTCGAGAGATTGCATGCCGGTTCCACTTCCGGCCTTCTGAAGGTGTAGTGCCACATCAGCCCCTGCAGTATTTGAAGCATCTGGGCCGTCGGCCATTTTTCGGCCACCATATCGAGCATCGAGTGGGTCAATAGCATTATGAAACCGAAGAAAACGAGTTTGGCGACAGCATCGCTGTGTTTGTATTTTTGGATGAAGATTGCTATCGGTGCGACTGCCAGGTAGAGCGAGGCCAATAAGCCTGCGATCCCGAAGGCGCCGGCGAAGAACAAAATCTGGTTATGCGGGTGGTCGGCACGGCCTGCGAAGTGATGGCTGCGAAGGAATTTCTCGATTGGCATATAATAGGAATATTCCCCCTCGTATCCTGGCACGCCTACTCCAAGCAGTGGATTGTCGGCAAACATCTCTACCGCCCCGCGCCATAAAGGAATCCTGACATCATGCGAAATCATCGCCGCAATATTCCCGGCAAAGAGCACGGAAAGCACTGCGATGACGACCGGCGACATCAAGATTGATGCAATGATAATTCTTTTCACTCGGGGGCTGGCATTTTTTAATTTGTCGAAATACCGGAGCACGAAAAACATGGTTGCCGCCAAAGCCAGAGAAAGGTTGGCGCCTCTGGAGCTTGTCATCCAGAGGGCGTACAGGGCAACTGCACAAGGAAGTATCAGCAGAAGCAGCCTCATCTTGCCGGACATCAGCCTCAGCCATGGAAGGTTATACAGCCAGTAAATGAGGAAGGGAGTCGAGCATATGAGGAATGCCCCGTGCCAGTTCCGGTTGGCCGGAATGCCGACACACTCGATGCCGCCTATAAGTTGCCATATGGTATGCACCATGGAGAAAAGCCAGAGAAAGGCTATAAAAGGAAGCAGAAGTCTGCGGAAATATGGGAAATAGAGACATACAGCCATGGGTATGCTGAACCATGAGATTGAAAGGCAGAACTCGTCCAGCCCGTATTTGGGTTGGATGATGAATTGGGTGGTGACGATAACGAGCAACATGGTGAACGAAGACAGGAAAAGGGGCTTAAACTCATAAAAGAGCCTAAGTAGTCTGCGGGATTGCATGAGTATCATGAGAAGGGCGAATGCTGAGAGCTGGGCTGGTGAAGACAAGTATATGCCAAGCCCTTCGATCCCGCTGGGTAAAGGACGCAGGACTAGAAGCGGGTATTTCATTGCCACAAGCAAAAGGAATGCAACTGCTAGCAGGCTGGATAGCCTGTTCCCAAGCCATGTGTTGCTTTCCGAGGAAAACGTGCCGGCTTGCAAAAGAACTTCCTCAACACTTTGATTGGATTTTGGCAAGGATGTGATCATATCCAAGAATCAGGCAAAAAAAAAGGAGAGCCGCGAAGCTCTCCTTAATGTCATTCATAAGCCGATTATTGGAAATCGCCCATGATCGACTGGCCGCGTGTGCAGCTTCCAGCAGCGCCGGAACCGCTCCAGGTGGCACCAGCATATCCCTTGACGTGACCGTCAACGAACAGGACGTTGCCGAACTTGTCGTGATTTTTAGCTCTGTCCATGGCTATGGCACTGTCAACGGAACTGGCTTCCGATACCCCACCAGCGTAGGCATATGAAGAGTTGGTGCTAATTTCTAGGGAACTAGACATGCTGTCGGTTGTGCTGGGGCAGAGATAAACCTGAGTGTTTTCCAGGAATCCTTCTTCTGCCAGCAGCTGCAGGCCGGTTCTGCCACTTTCACTCGGGAAGGCTTCCGAATACACATTGGAATACATGCGCATGGAGAGCCCGATCTGTTTGAGGTTGTTGGTACAAGAGATCTTGCGTGCGCTTTCACGGGCCATCGAGAGGGCGGGCAAAAGCATTGCGGCAAGAATACCGATGATCGCGATAACGACCAACAGTTCGATGAGTGTGAACTCACGTGCCTTACGAGTCTTCATTTTTTTCTCCTTTTTTTGACTACTCGTCCTTCGTTCCTGAAGACATTTTATCAAAAACTGCAGGCAGATGCAACACTAAAACGGGAAAAAATCGATTTTTTTTTGATTTTTTTTTGGAATGAGGCTGATTTTGTATCGGATACGGGTTTGCAGCAGCCGTTTTGCCGCACTATCTGCCGCGCCTGCGCTCCCAACGCGGTTCACGCGGAGTTTTGAAGCGGCTCTGTTGTCAGTGGAGCCGATTTCGATTTCGATTTGGGAGGCAGTTCTTTTGCTAGGGGGGGTAGTGCCAACCCTGCAATTATCATCTCGGATGGTGGCGTGCGGCAGTGCGAAGGGAAAATCTCCATGTCGCTCACTTGAAAGACGCTTTTCCCGGTGTAGATTCGCTGCCGGAAGTAAAGCTAAAGACATGAGGATATTGGACTATGAGACACTTGTTTGTTCTGGTGTTGCTATTGAGTTTGGGTTGCTCCAGCAACTATACATACACTGCCATCCGGCGTGCCCGTGAGCATGCGGTCGAGCATCACCCTGAGCTTTCCGAGAAGTCTATCCATCAGATCAAGTTCACGGAGCCGGTGTTGGCGAACGACATGATCTACTCCCGCGGGGGGACCAGGAGCGGGAGCAAGCATGACACCACTCAGACGGTCATTTACTGGAAGCTTCCCGATGAGGACGGCAAAACTCTGATGGTGGTCGGTTTCGGGCGCAGAGACCTTTTCGACTGGTATCCAAACAGGTCTATCATAAGGCATTTCCGGCGATTCGAGGATGAGAAGGCAGTACCGCGCCCTCCGGCAACTGCTCCTTCCAGACACTCCGCTCGACAGGAAGGCTCCGAATGAAAAGCATGACCGCATTCGGATGTGCGGAGGTCTCAGCCAATAACGGTGTTTTGCTGCGTGTCGACATCAGCTCCTACAACAAAAAACAGCTCGAGATCAGAATGACGTTGCCCAAGGAATTGGGATCCTTCGAGCATCTTGTCAGAAAGACAGTGACATCCTTCATCAAAAGGGGAGCGGTAAACCTCAAGATCGAGCTTGTGTCCCCCGAGGCGGCAATGGCAAGAAATGTAGTGATTAATTCCATTGTTGCGGTGGCTTACGCGAAGAAAATCGAGAGTCTTCGCAAGCAGTTGGGTCTTTCCTCCCGGCCGGTGATAGACACCATTCTCGGGCTCCCGGGGGTGATCCAGGAAATCTCGATCGAGCAGCTTGTCGGAGAGAGGCTGTTGCTGCGTGCGCTGAAAAAGGCTCTGTTGCGGATGATGAAAATGAGGCAGGCCGAGGGGAAGGCCATGCTCAGGGACATAAAGTGCAGGCTTGCAGTGTTGGCCTCGATCATCAGGAAGATCGCCCCGGCGGCCAGAAAACTGCCTGAGAGCCAGATGAGGAGGATAAGAGACAATCTTGCACAGCTTGGTGTGGGGCATGTTGCCGAAGATGACAGGATACTCAAGGAGGTTGTGATATTTGCCGACAGGTTCGATGTGTCTGAGGAGATAACCAGGCTTGAGAGCCATTTTGCCCAGTTCGAGGGTCTGTTTGGACGTGACGATCCGGTGGGAAGACCGCTCGAGTTCCTCTTGCAGGAGATGCAAAGGGAGATAAACACGCTTGGGAACAAGGCTCCGGACGTGAAGGTGTCGCCTCTTGTCGTGGAGTTCAAGACCGAGCTGGAGAAGATCAGGGAGCAGGTGCAGAATGTCGAATAAACCCCATGTCAGCGTGTTTATTCCTGCTCGTTACGGCAGCACGCGCTTTCCCGGGAAACTCCTGTGCGAGCTTGACGGCAGACCGATAATACAGTGGGTCCATGAAAAGGCGGCAGCGTCGTCTGCGGATGATGTCTGGATCGCCACCGACGACGAGAGGATTGCCGAGGCGGTACGGGCTTTCGGTGGAAAACATGTCATGACGTCCGGAAGCCATCCCTCTGGAACCGACAGGATATGCGAGGCCGCCAGAAACTTATTCCCGCAGCCAGGCCCGTCAGATATCGTCGTGAACCTTCAGGGAGACGAGCCCCTGCTGCCCACGGCGACAATAGACCGGCTTATAGCCATTATGTTGGACAACCCTGATTTTGAGATGTCGACTGTGGCCGTTCAGGTTCCGAGGGCGTTTATTCAAGACAACCCCGACAGGGTCAAAGTAGTTCTGGCCGCGAAGTCCTCTCGGGCACTTTACTTCACGCGCGCTGCCGCCCCTTTCCTGAGGGATGGCGGGACAGATTGTGGTATGCTGCTACACTGGGGAATCTATGCATACCGGAGAAAAACTCTCGAAAGGTTGGTTTCTCTCCCTGAATCACCCCTGGAGAAATGCGAGAAGCTCGAGCAGCTCCGAGCCATCGAGGCTGGAATCCCGATAAATGTTTTGATAACCAGCGAATTCACGGTGGGGGTGGACACGCCCGAAGACCTTGACACAGTGAGAAAAACACTAAAAAAGATGGAACTGGGTAGGCAAAGGGGCTGAATTGGGATATATTGATGTGATGTACAAGGGCTTGGGGAAGGGACTTTTGTTGATTGGGGGCCGGCATATGGAGTTCAGGGCCGGTTGTTTGCATGGCGGGGTAGTTTTTTTGAGGCGTGCAGTCTGGAGAATCCTTGTCGAGTCGCGCCGGGTAACTTTTTTAGCGTGTGCTGCTTATCGTGAATAAATTCAATATCACAGACCATCTGGAAATCGGCGGGAAAATGGCCTTGATTGCCGGCCCTTGCGTAGCCGAGAGCCTTGGATTGTGCCTTGGCGTTGCCGAGAAGATGCGAGCACTTGCCTCACGATTCAAACTGCCCTATGTGTTCAAAGCCTCTTTCGACAAGGCGAACCGTTCTTCCGCAAGCTCATTCAGGGGACCCGGCCTCGAGGCGGGGCTGGAGATACTTTCCAAGGTGAAACAGGCTTATTGTGTGCCGGTGCTCACCGATGTCCATGAGACGAGCCAGATGCCGGATGTAGCCGCCGTGGCAGACATCATCCAGATCCCGGCCTTCCTCTGCAGGCAGACTGACTTGCTTGTTGCCGCGGGGAAAAGCGGTTCTGCGGTAAACATCAAGAAGGGGCAGTTCATGGCACCGGAGGACATGAAAGGTTCTCTAGAGAAGGTAAGAAGCACTGGCTGTGAAAGGATCATGCTCACGGAAAGAGGGTCGTCTTTCGGCTACCATAATTTGGTCGTTGACATGCGCTCACTGGTGATAATGCGCGAACTTGGTGTCCCGGTGGTCTTTGACGCCACACATTCCGTCCAGCTTCCTGGCGGTCTCGGGAATTCCTCCGGAGGACAGAGGCAGTTCGTCAAGCCCCTCGCCATTGCCGCCGCCGCAGTCGGGATAGACGCCCTTTTCCTCGAGGTTCATCCAGAGCCGGACAAGGCTCTTTCAGACGGGCCTAACTCGGTAGATTTCAAACTCGCGGAGGATATACTCGCAGCTATTTGCGGGTAAGAAGGAGGATCGAATGGATATTTCTGCGAAATTCGCGATAAAGAGGATAAGAACGATCGTTTTGGACGTTGACGGTGTGCTTACTGACGGTCGATTCGGTTATGACGGCTCGGAGAACGAGATCAAGTTCTTCCATGCCCGGGACGGGCATGGGATCAAGCTCGCTATGAGGGCGGGATTCAAAGTAGGCATCATGTCGGGGAGGGCCGCCAAGGCCAACCGCCAACGAGCCGAGGAACTGGGGTTGTCATTCGTATATGAGGGGGAAAAGGATAAGAGGGCCGCCTTCGATAAGATGCTTCAGGAACAGTCGCTCAGACCGGAGGAATGCCTCTATATGGGCGATGACATTGTCGACATTCCTCCGATGAAGCTTGCCGGCATAGCCGTGACTGTCGCTGACGCGCCGGAATATATGGACGAGTTCTGTGATATCCGCACCTCATGCAAAGGGGGGCATGGAGCTGTGAGGGAAGTAATTGACATCCTTCTCAAGGAGCAAAACAAGTGGAATCAGGTGGCAGAAAAATATCTTGGCTGAAGAGCCGATTGCATAACAACTCGTGCTTGTGCGGCCTGCCATTTTGGATGCGCGGCCAAGCCGATGCGGAAGTGGGCATGCTTGTCTGTTCTGTCCAGGCCGCTCCAGCGTGGCATTTGCGCCAAAAGGGTTTGCCGCCCACATGTTTGGGTCGGAGTCACATCAGATGGTGCCTCCAAAGCGGTTCACGCGGAGTTTTGAAATCGGCTCTGAAAACTATCTACACGCTTCTGGTGTTTGGTTTCTCTGTTGTTGCTGTTGCGCAGAAGTCCGCCGAGGATATCGGGGCGAAAATCAAGGCCAGCGGGATCAGGGTGCCTGTTTACCAGGAGGGCCGGGACATCCCGCTTCTCGTGTTGACCAGCGAAGAGGCAAGGCCTATAGGCGTCAGATTTGAGATGAGAGGTGTCAGGCTCGTTTGGTTGGGCGACTCTGTCCAGGACATACGTGGCACGGTAAAGACTCCGGTTGCGGTATTCGACCAGTCGACAAGCACTGTTGCCGGTGGCGAGAGGATAACCTACGAGTCCGCTGAGATTGATGTCGAAGGCATTGGCTTCGATATAGACATCGCGGAAAAGGTTTTGCATGTCAGAAGCCACGTCGTCGTGACGATCAAGGGTGACCTTTCATCAGCCAAACAGGCGAGGGAGGCGCGCGGGAAGGCTGGAAAGGGCGGCGCGTTGACCTTGAAGCCACCCGCGGTGAAGGATCCCTCTGTGGAGGAGCCCGACGGCCTGGGTGAGTTCCTGCAGGAATTGAGAAAAAGCAACCCCGAAACAAAAGACAATGACGAGTGAAAAAAACTGAAATGAAGAAATTTAAAGGAATATTTGTCGCCGGCAAGCTGTCCCTAGCCATTTTTCTGTGTGTTTTCATGGCTTTCAGCGGCAAGGCGCAATTTTTCTCCTCGCATGCCAAGTCATCCAAGAGGAACCCCGACATTCCGACGGTGGTGAAGGCGGAGACCATGGATCTTGACATATCGAAGAATGTTGCCGTGTTCACTGGGAATGTCCAGGTTGACGATGCCGACATGCAGATTTTCTGCCACAAGTTGATTATAAACTTCGAGGGGGAGGGGGAGTTCGACGAGGAGAATACCAACCGGAGCGTCAAGGACATCATCTGCCTCAAAAACGTTGTAATCATCCGTAAGCTGGGCGAGGTCGACAGCAAGGAAGGCGAGCAGAAGGCCCTTGCCGGCAAGGCGGTCTATGATGTGAAGTCAGGCAAGATAACGCTTACCGAGGATCCCGAGCTCAGGCGTGGCGAGGATCTTATCAAGGGAAGGGTCATACAATTCTGGATCGACTCCGAGAGGCTAAATGTCGAAGGTTCCACCGAGCTGCGGATAAGATCGAACCCGAGCACGAAATGAAAGGGCGGAAATGAGCAGTGCTGAAAAGGATGTCCTTCTTGTGGCAAAAGACCTAGTCAAGGCCTACCACGGGAAGAGAGTGGTGAATGGTGTCACGATGAATGTCTCGCGCAGCGAGGTCGTTGGTCTTCTCGGCCCCAACGGGGCTGGCAAGACGACCAGTTTCTACATGATCATGGGGCTGATCCGTCCGGACTCGGGAAGCATCTTTTTCGAGGGCGAGGATGTCTCGCACATCCCGATGTTCAAGAGGGCGAGGAGAGGAATGGGCTATTTGGCCCAGGAGCCTTCCATCTTCAGGAAGCTTACCGTCAGGGAGAACATCATGGCCATACTCGAGACCATGGAGATGTCTTCGAGAGACAGGCGGGATCGCTGCGACCAGCTCCTCGGGGAGCTGGAGCTGACATCATTGAGCAAGCAGAAGGCGATGACGTTGAGCGGGGGTGAGCGCAGAAGGCTCGAGATCACCCGCGCGCTTGTCACAAACCCCTCCTTCATCATGCTTGACGAGCCTTTCAGCGGTGTCGATCCCATCGCTGTATATGATGTCCAGCAGATTATTTCCCAGCTCAAGGAGCGTAATCTTGGAATACTCATCACTGACCACAACGTCAGGGAGACTCTATCATGCGTTGACCGTGCCTATCTCATGTGCGAGGGCAGCATCGTATGCGAGGGGCCCAGCGACTTCTTGGTCAATGACGAGAAGGCCAGGGAGGTGTATCTCGGGCCTAAGTTTGTAATGTGAGACACGGTAATTTCCCGATAAATTGTTTAAGAAACCAAAGAAAGAAAAAGAAGGAGGATCGCGCATGTCAATCATCATCAGCGGAAGGCACTTCTCTGTATCCGAGGAAATGAAGGCCTACACGGAAAGCAGGATCCAGCCGTTTTTGAACGACAGGTACAAGATCAGCAGTGTAAGGGTTATCCTCGAGTTGGAAAAGAACCGCCACAAGGCGGAGATCATTGTCCATGCCAAGAACTGCGAGTTCGAGGCCGACTGCGAGTCCATGGACATGTACGAGTCAATAGACCTTGCCGTGGCTAAGATTGGGAAGCAGATAAACAAGCACTTTGACAAGAAGCAGGATCACCACAAGGCGGAGCCGCTCCGCGATGTGAGCTCGCCGGAGGAGGAGGAAGATGAAGAGGCCGCTCTGGAGCAGTCACCAGGAGCGTGACAAGTGGCTTCTGGCAGCTCCTGATAAGTTGCTTGCCGACTGTGTTTTATCTGAATTTCAGGCATCCGGGCCTGGAGGGCAGAAGCGCAACCGGAAGTACTCTGCGGTGCGCCTGCGTCATACCCCTTCCGGGATCGAGTCGGTCTCTGTTGCGGGGCGTTCACAGATCGCAAATAAGCGTGATGCGCTGGAAAAGCTCCGTCGGCGCATAGCACTTCACATCAGGTCGACGGAAAAGCCGCGAATGCCGGAACGGTTCGACATATCGACGCGAAATCCGCAATACCCGATGTTTCTGGCATCGCTTTTCGACACTCTTTGCTCTTGCGGATTCCGTTTCAAAGATTCGGCGGAAATCATCGGGGTAACACCGTCTGTCCTCACAAGAAAACTTAAAAAAGACCCCGAGGCATGGCAGCTGGCACAACAGTGGGGAAGAGCGCTCAGCGAAGAAGGCCGATGATATTGTTTTTCATCTTAATGGAGGTTGAAGATGGAACTGTCTGGCAAATGGGTCATGTGGTGGTGTTGTCGGAGATATCTGGTGTCGTATGGTTTTACGCTGGCATTGGCGCTGGTATTTGGTGTAGGTTGCGACCGTCCGAAAGCTGGTCAAGTGACGACGGTTGGCTCAGACGGTAAAACTACCGCTGTTGTCGAGACGGCGGCGGCGAAACCGCCGGAGGCACCGGCTCCGGTGACGGTGTTTGTGGAGAATGGCTCGCAGCATCCCTGCCGGGTCTTGATTGACGGTGCCGACCAGGGGAATTGGCCTCCTTTCAGCCATCGTCAGGTCGAGACGATGTCTGGAGCACGGGTATTTGTTTTCACCTCCGAGGGCAAACAGCTTGAACAGATTGAGGCTCAACTTCCAGTAGGCATTACAAGTGTTGTTAACCTGTTGGGCAAAACCGACTTCTGTCGGCACGAGGTGAGTTATTCGACAGTTCTGCTCACCGACAAACCGCCGAAGGATATATTTTTCAAGGGGCAACGGGTTTTCCAGGCTATAGTTGACTACAGTCTTGACCAGAAGTTGCCTAAGAACATCAGCATCACTATCAGCGACCCTTCACGGGTGGTCGAGACCCGTCGTGCGAAGCTTTTCAAGCTACTCCCTGACGTTGTCCCGCCAGGTTTGGCTCTGGCTGTTCTTACCAACTGCCGCAACGCCTATGACGACAAGGCACTGGCGGCGGCGGTCGAGGCTCTTGCTTCGGCACCGCCAGACGAGGCAGGCGCAAAGGCACTGCTCGATGTGTTGATAAATGAATTGAAACCATTGAGCGCAAATGCATTCCGGGCTTTGGAGAAAAGAGGGCAGGCTGCGGCTGTGGCCGATGTCTATCCTGATTTGTCGGAGGATTTGCGCGGTATGGTTTCGTTTGTGATCGAAAATTCTGCCACGCGTGGCGACAGGAAGCTTAATGCCAAAACTTTACAACTGGCCTTGCTTGCTGCTCGCGACCCAGTGCCGGAGATCCGTGAAAAATCATTGATTGCCTTGGCGGCATGTTCGCTGGACAATGCGGAGGTGCGGCGGGAAATCGCCAAAACCCTCGACAACGACCCGAGTCTTGGCCTCCGTGCGCGTCTGGAGACCCGAGTTTCAAATTCTGTGTCGCCGTCTGTGCGTCAATTGAGAACCTCAGCTGAAATAACTGCGGCTTTGTCCAAGTCCTGGTGCGAGCCGCTCACGCGGGAATTGCTGAAAAAAGGTGCTGCCCTTCAGCGGAGGGAGAAGGGGGAACTGATTGAGTCGCTGTCAATGAACTTTCCCTGTTGGCCGGATGCCAAAGCCCGAGAATGGCTTGTCCGAGAGGTTTTTGTCTTGGGAAAGAACGAGGAAATACTGGAATTATGCAGTAGGGCGGCGGGAGACCCGAAGGCGAATGTCAGAGCCGCCGCCATCAGCCTCGCGCACCGGCAAAGGGTTTCTGTCGAGGATCTTGAAAAACGTGTCAAATCCGAGCGTTCGCCCGAGTCGCGAGCCCTGTTGCAACGTGAGCTGGACGAGATTAACATGCCATTCTATGTCTCCAAACTTAACCGTAACCCGGCAGAAAGGCAGGCGGCGGTAAAGGCCCTTGAGCAGTTGGTTCGCCAGGCTCATCCCGAGATCGGCTGGGAGGCACTGAGACGCTTGGCGGAAAATCAAGGTCAGCCGAAAATTGATCTCGCGCCGCTTGCCTTGGCGTTGTGGCCAAGATTGCGCGACCCGGGACATCAGGCGAATGTCATACAATGGCTGCCGGAGACAGGCAGTTCCTCCCTTGCTGCCTTGGATCAGGCACTAAAGTCGCCCGTCGGCAATGTCCGTAAACAGGCGTTTTTGCGGCTGAGCGAGTTGGTGCGAGAAGGTAAACAACCGGGAGGGAACGAGATACTTCGTCGTGCCGCCGATACCGAACGGGATCCCGACACCAGGGAAAAAATGACCAAAGCCTTGAATCTGATTGAAGCTGTGAAATCTCAGTAGCGATAGGGAGAATTCCTGAAGGCAATGCTTTAGGAGCCAATTTCAAAACAACCCGTGGCCGCGCAACCCGCCATTTTGGATGCGGGGCCACACCGATGCGGGAGCTGGCATACCTGTATAGTCTGTCCCGACCGCCACGGCGTGGCATTCGTGCCAAAAGAGCTTGCCGCCCAAAGGGTTGGGGTGGAGGTGCGGAATGCGCCACGGCGAAATGGCGGGCACAGACAGCTTAAGGTATGCACCGGCCATTTCGCCGCATCGTCTGCCGCGCCTGCGCTCCCAACGCAGTTCACGCGGAGTTTTGAAATTGGTTCTTAGAATATTTGTTTTTGTGTCGGCAGGTCAGTTGGTTTCGGGTTCGAGAAAGACGACGTTGTTGATGTAGAGCATAACAAGGCCAGTGGAATATGGCTTGTAGTTGTAGACGTTGCCTTTGAATCTGATGTTCTCGCCTAGCTTGAGATTGCTGGCTGTGTCCCTGTCGGGAGTCACGAGTATTGCGTTGAAACCTTTATGGATCATGCGGTTGGGGCATGCGACGTGGAGTTCCGCCTTTCCCCAACCTCCCTTGACGTTCACGAGCTTTCCGACAAACGAAATCTCCTGCCCTCTGACTTTTTTCCAGTGCTCCTGTACGGAGAGTTTGGTGTTTTTTGTCAGGTCGAGGTTGTCGGCGAACTCGCGGAATGCATTTTCGAGCGGATCTGGAGGAGCGGGGGGGATTACACGGGGAGTGACAGTAGTCCCAGTAGTCTGAGTGCCATGCGCGGACTCGACTGTTGGCTGCCGCGATGCTGTCTCGTCGGGAGGCTCTGTGGATCCAGTCGGCATGCTTGGTGTCGGGGTCTCGAGTATCCTGCTCTCGACTAGTGTCTGCGGTGGTTGTGCCGGGACATGTCGAGTGGAGTCCTCCGATTTTTTTGGAGCGAAGAAAATCATGTAGCATGCCAGGCCTGCAGCCAAAGGTATTCCGGCTATTATCAGCAAAGCTGCGGCGATTGCAATGATTTTCAGTCCGGTCGACTTTGTTTTCGGAAGAGCCTGATCGGGAGTTTTCATCATTGCCTTGGCATCCTTGGCCATCGAGTTCTGCTTCTGGACGGTTGACCCGTGACCCGGGACGGGGGTGGCGGGATCTTTGCCTGCAAGGACTAGGTCTATGTCCTTGAGCAGCGTCTGCCAGCTCTGCTGGCGCTCGACCTTTTTCTTTGCCATCATTATCTCGATCAGCTTGGTGCACTGGGTGGTGATTTTCGGATTGCGCATGCGCGGAGACTCGAAGCTGTCGTTGATATGCTTCATGATGATCGCCATTGCGGTGGTCGCATAATAGGGCACGTTTCCGGTGAGCATGTGGTAGAGGGTGGTGCCCAGGGAGTAGATGTCGGAGCGGAAATCCATGTCTTTGTCGGCGATGGCCTGTTCGGGGCTCATGTAGTAGGGTGTGCCCACGACCGTCCCGGTCATAGTGAGAGATGAGTCCTCTTTGGTGCTTTTGGAAATCCCCAGATCCAACAACATCGGGGTGCCCTTTTTATCTATTATGATGTTTGCGGGCTTGATGTCGCGGTGTATAATCTGGAACTCTTCCCATGCGTATTGGAGAGCTGATGCTATTGCCCGGATGATCTTCAGGGCATCCTTCTCGTCATATACCTCATCCTTTTCAAGCCTCGAAGCGATGGTGTCGCCGTTGACATATGAGATGGCGAGGTAGTACATGCCCTTGTCGAGGCCGGCATAGAATGCGGTGACGATATTGGGGTGTGAGAGTTTGGCGGAGTTTTTTGCCTCTTTCATGAATCTTTCGGTGAAGCTCTTGTCGGAGGACAGTTTTGGGCAAAGGACTTTGAGTGCGACTTTCCTGTCCATGGACTGCTGATGTGCTAGCCAGACTTCACCTGACGCCCCGCTGCCGAGGCGCTCGAGCAATTTGAAGTCGCCATAGACACTATCCTTTTCGAGCCCGGGGATAGGGACGACCACCTCTGCCTGGCATTCCGGGCAAACTGCAAGCTCGCCGCATAGGCTG
The DNA here is from genome assembly GCA_016930955.1 of Victivallales bacterium. Classification (GTDB taxonomy): domain Bacteria; phylum Verrucomicrobiota; class Lentisphaeria; order Victivallales; family JAADHT01; genus JAFGFR01. The sequence continues at coordinate 13,838 of JAFGFR010000185.1, forward strand.
TCGTCTGAAGCGATAGAATGCTCACAATGCGGACATTTGAAAACAATACCTGCCATCTTTACCCTCTGGCTGAGAACTTGACCTTCATTGCCTGAAACTCTGCCGAATCTACATTGAAATCCGTCAGAATACAAAGGGACAAGTCAAAATTAAGGCAAAAAATCGTCTAAACGGTCAAAAAGCATTGCGTTGACGTTGAATGGTCTTAATGGAGTCAATATATTAGCCGGTCTGTCAGCAGGAGTCATGAAAGCGTAACATTTAATATTCACTTGGAGCTATGTCCAGAAATGAGAATGACGAGACTTGTAGGCAAGAAGATAAAAGAGGATCCCAGGGACGCGACTACAGCGAGCCATAAGTTTCTTGTCCGGGGAGCCTATGTCCGGTCTGTCGGCGCGGGTATCTACTCGCTTTTGCCTCTTGGCAAGAGGATAGTTGCGAAGATAGAGAGGATATTGCGTGAGGAGATGGATGCCGTGGGTGGGCAGGAGGTCTTGATGCCTGTGGTTCTTCCTGCCGAGCTATGGGAGGAGTCTGGCAGGTATGATGGTGTCGGGGAGGAGTTGCTTAGGTTCAAAGACCGCAACGGCAAGAATATGCTGCTCGCGATGACGCACGAGGAAGCGGTAGTCCATCTGATTCGTTCCGAGGTGAACAGTTACCGCCAGCTTCCTGTGATGCTTTACCAGATCCAGACCAAATACAGGGATGAGGCACGTCCACGCGCGGGGATGATCAGGGTCAGGGAATTCACGATGAAGGACGCATATTCCTTTCATGCCTCACAGGAATGCCTTGACGAGTGCTACGATCGGGTTTTTGCTGCGTACGAGAGGGTGTTCAGGCGTGTCGGCTTGAAGGAATGCCTTTCGATCGAGTCAGACCCTGGGATGATGGGCGGCAGCAAGTCACACGAGTTCATGGCGATAGCCGATTGCGGCGAGGATGTGGTCTTCATGTCTCCTGATGGCAGCTACAAGGCCAACAGGGAAGTAGCCTGTGCTTGTTGCATATTTGAGCAGGCTGAGCCGCTTGCTTTGGAGAAGGTGCATACACCGGGCATGAGGAGCATAGATGAAGTCTGTGGATTTCTCGGGATCGGCCCGGAGAAGGCGGGCAAGGCGGTATTTTTCATCATTCCGGACGGGAAGCTTGTCTTTGCAATGATCCGCGGCGACTTTGAGATAAACGAGGCCAAGCTGAAGAGGCACCTTGGTTCTGCGCGGCTTGATTTTGCTGGTGATGCAGCGATAAGGTGTGCTGGTGCAGAACCGGGCTATGCATCGCCGATGTGGCTTGATCCGCAAGAAGTCAGGATCGTGGTTGACTATTCGGTTGCTAAATCCGCAAATCTTGTTGTCGGTGCGAACGAGAATGGATACCACTACCGCAACTTCAATTTTGAACGGGACCTGGGTTTTGGAGAGGTTGCCGACATTGCCTGTGCCAGGGAGGGGGATCCCTGCCCTGTGACAGGGCTGCCACTGCAGATGAAGAGGGGTATCGAGGTGGGGAACATCTTCAAGCTTGGCGACAAGTACTCGTCGAGCATGAATTGCAATTTCCTTGATTCCGAGGGGCAATCGCACGCGATGACAATGGGGTGCTATGGCATAGGCGTTGGCAGGACGATGGCGGCTGTGGTGGAGCAGTGTCATGATGAACACGGTCCGGTATGGCCGGTCTCGATATCCCCTTATCACGTGCAATTATGCGTTTTGAATCCTCGTGAGGACTCGGTAAGAGTTGCTTGCGACGGGCTTTATGATGAGTTGTGCGGCATGGGTATCGAGGTTTTGTATGACGACCGTGGGGAGAAGGCCGGGGTGATGTTCAACGAAGCCGACCTAAGCGGCATCCCTTTCCGTCTGACTGTATCGCCAAGGACGGTCGTCGATGGCAAGGCTGAGTTCAAACAGCGAGGAATCAAGGATGTCGAGCTATTGGGTTTAAGCTCAGCGGCATCTTTTGTAGCCGGGAAAGTCGAGGCTGCGCTGGCAGAGTTGTCCTGAGAGCCAATTTCAAAACTACCCGTGGCCGCGGGCCTGCTATTTTGGATGCGAGGCCATGCCGATGCTGGAGCGGGCATACCTGTATGGTCTGTCCTGACCGCTCCGGCGTGGCATTCGCGCCAAAAGAGGTTGCCGCCCAAAGGGTTGGGGCGGAGGCGCGGCATGCGCCACGGCAAAATGGCAGGCACAGACAGCTTCGGGTATGCACCAGCCATTTCGCCGCACCGTCTGCCGCGCCTGCGCTCCCAACGCGGTTCACGCG
>JAFGFR010000186.1 GCA_016930955.1 Victivallales bacterium
AATTTTTGTCAATTAATAAAGATATACCAATTGACAATGTTAATCAACTACATGAAGTTGCACTTCGCTCTTGAATGTAGCTTTTCGGCTGATTTTTCTCTGCGGCATGTTTTCCTGTTCATCGGCGACGGGATGGGGGAGATCCAGATCCATGCTACTCAGGAAGCCTTTGCCGAATCTCCCGATGACAAGCTCTCATTCCAGAAATTCCCTGTCAAAGGATGGCAGCGCACGGCATCAGCAAATGCGAAAATCACCGACTCGGCTGCCGCAGCGACTGCCATGGCCTGCGGATTTCGCACAAACAACGGCATGCTCGGCATGGATCCCGACGGGAATGCCGTCCCCCCGATTACCTCAATCGCACACCAGAACGGATGGAAGATAGGCATAATATCGAGCGTCAGCCTGGACCACGCCACACCGGCGGGGTTCTACGCCCATGACGAGAGCCGGGGGAACTATGGCGCGATCGCGCAAATGCTTGCCGACTCGCTCTTCGAGTTCTTCGGCGGCGGCGGGCTTTCCGGACAAAAAGGCCTTGACAGCAAGGAGGACAACCTCCAAAGGGCCATACGCAAAGGCTTCACGGTCGCCAGGACACGCGAGCAGCTCGAATCCTTGCCTAAAGGTTCGAGGATACTTGCGATGAACCACCGCCTCGTCGGCGGTGCCTCCCTTCCATGGGCAATCGAGTCCAAACCGGACGACATCAGGCTCGCGGAATTCACCGCGGCGGCAGTGAAACAACTCTCAGGCTCACCTTTCTTCATCATGGTCGAGGGAGGCAAGATTGATTGGGCATGCCACGACAATGACCTGCTGAACACGGTGTACGACACCAGGGACTTCGATGCCGCCGTCCAAGTCGCCGTGGACTTTCTCGCGGAAAACCCCGATGACACCTTGATTGTCGTGACCGCCGACCACGAGACAGGAGGCCTCAAAAAACTCGATACCGGAGACCCTTCGGTCATGGGTTCGATAAGGATCAAGCACGGCCTCCAGGAGGAATTGAAAAAGCTCAAGGTGCTCAAAGCCGACACATCAAAAATCCTCGACACGGTCAAAGAATACGGGCTGGGGAACCTATCGGAGGACGAGGAGAAGCAGATAGCCAAGGCATGGAGCCAGGATATCTCAGGCGAGGAAAACAAAAACCTCTACGGCAATCTTAGCCCGGTGCTTCTTGAGTCGAGAAGGATAGTCGCCGCCAGGGCTGGTTTCAAATACACATCCTTCGACCATACTGCGGTGGATGTACCCGTGTTCGCCATAGGCAAGGGAGCCGAAAACTTCTCCGGCACATACGACAACACCGAGATCCCTAGAAGACTGCTCAATCTGATGGGGCTAGGTCCTTGATTTCCCGAGTTGAATGGGTTCACGTGGAAATAGTGGCATGAGGCAGGAATGCCGGCAACCAGCGTCATGTTCTGGCGCATTTCTTGTGCCTAGAGCGCCTTGGGAGGGACGGCGGCCTCGCCGTCCGTGAACATATGCGCCAGAAACCCGTGGCATTTGGGCTGTATCTGTTTGGGATTTCGATATTAGAGAGCCGGTTTCAAAACTCCGCGTGAACCGCGTTGGGAGCGCAGGCGCGGCAGACGATGCAGCAAAATGGCTGGTGCATACCCGAAGCTGTCTGTGCCGGCCATCTCGCCGTGGCGAATGCCGCGCCCGCGCTGCCACGGGTAGTCTTGAAATTGGCTCTCGATTTTCGGATTTCCCAAATAGAGCTGGCACCACTCGTCGAGCGTCGCCGGACACGGCCGGCGGGTTCCAGACATTCACGACACTATCGAAATTATCTCTCCGTCTCCCCGTCTCCGTTTCTCCGTCTCCAACTGCTCAATCCCATGCTGGCCAAAACTCTCTGCCCCATTTGCTTTCGCGGTCGCCCCATTCGTGCCCGAGCCTGAGCAGGTCCTTGCGAAGTTCGCAAAGGGTCTCCGCATGTTGCGCGTCCTCCGCGAGATTCGCAAGCTCCCAGGGGTCATCATGCAGGTTGAAGAGCTGGGTCTTGGTTCTTTTGTCTGCCACGACATACTCGATGAGCTTGAAACTTCCTTTGCGGACGGCTCGCTGAAAGCCGCAAAAGGCGAAATACAGCGACTCGCGGATGTTTTTCTTGGGGTCGTGCATTGCGGGGAGCAGGCTTTTGCCCTCGACGCTCGCGGGAGTCTCCAGCCCGGCGAGTCCGCAGAGGGTCGGGAAGATGTCCAGGAGGTATGCGAACGATTCCGTTTTGCCGCCTGCCGGTACGCCCGGGCCGCAGAATATCAGCGGCACCCTGACGCTGTGGTCATAGCAGTTCTGCTTCCCGAACAACCCATGCCGTCCCAGCGCAAGCCCGTTGTCCCCGGCAAAGACAAATATTGTGTCATCGAGAAGCCCCTTATTCTCCACCGCGTCGAAGACCCTTCCCACCTGGGAGTCAAGGTGCGTGATCATTGCGTAGTACTCGGCTATATGCCTTCTGGTCTCGTCGGGGCATCTAGGGAATGCTGCGAGCTTCTCGTCGCGCACATGCAGGGAACCGTTGTTGAAGGGATGCCCCCCCATGAAGCTCAGGGGGAGCTCGATCTGCCCGGGGTCGTACATCTCCAGGAACTCCTCCGGCATAATCCGCGGGTCATGCGGGGCGAGAAAAGACACGTATGCGTAGAAGGGTGTTTCCGAGTCGCAGGAGAGGATGAATTTCTCAGCCGCACCGCCGATAAGCTCGCTCGAGTGGAGCCCGGCATTTATATGGTCGCATGCGATCTTCTCGGTGCTGTTGCTGTGCATCGGGTCGGGACAGCGGTTTATGGTGCTGTCATATTTCCCTGACGGGTCGAAGTGGTATGCGGGCACGTTCCAGTGGTCGGCCATGCCGCCGAAGAATATCTCGTCGCCCTCAGAGAAGCTGCGAGCAAAGGACTCGCGCCCGTTATGCCATTTCCCAGTCCCGAAGGTCCTGTACCCTGCACTGCGCAGGCATTCCCCGATGGTGGTGTGGGACTCCGGGATGCTCTCGCCCGCGCCTTCTATGTGGAAGAGCGTCCTGCCGGTGTTGAGCATCGCCCGGCTGGGCATGCATACCGCCCCGCTCGTCCCGCAGGGGATGTGCGCATGCGTGAACGCCGTGCCCCTCTCGACAAGTCTGTCTAAGTTCGGTGTCCTGATTTCTGTGTTGCCCAGCGCAGCGATCGTGTCAAACCTCTGGTCGTCCGCAAGAAACAACACAATGTTCGGCTTACTCGTTCCCATACAACATCTCCTTTTCTCTGATTTCAACCTGTCAAAATCTCAAGCCCCGAGCGCCTCTCCCGCAGATGCAGCGATCTCCTTGACCGTAAAAGAGAGCTTTTTCAGCTCTTCCGCCGAGAACCTTCTGAAGGAGCTTATGCCCAATGCCCCGACGAACTTTCCGCCGGCACCTCCTATAAAAACAGGCGACGCGATCCTCGTCAGCCCCGGCTGGTCATCATCCTCGTTCGCAAGCACGCCACTCCCGCGAAGAATATCCAGCTCACCCTCCCTAAATCCCCCCGTATCCCCGCCGGCAAAGGCCATGCAGACAAGCTTCATGCAGTGTCTCGGCCCGGCGGGCGAACTTCCCACGCCAGCATAATGGAAGGCATCGGGACGCTCGGATTTGACCCTCAGCACAACACCAGCACCTGCAAGCTCGAAATACGCCGCGGAATGCCCGCTTTCCAGCGCAAGCCTCTCGACATGAACCTCCATCCGCTGCGCCGTGCTGGCATGCCCCGACACCCTGAGGGCAAAATCCCGCGCCCTGGCTCCAAGGACATAACCCCTCCCGAAACCGCCCGGCTCAACATAACCCTCATCCATCAACACCTTCAGCACCCGCGACACCGTCGAGGGCGCAAGATCACCAAACTCCTCCCTCAAACGCCCGAAACCCAGCCCCGTATCCACTGTCCCCGCCAGCAGCTCAAGAACCCTCAGACCCCTACGCAAACCCAACAAAGACACAC
>JAFGFR010000187.1 GCA_016930955.1 Victivallales bacterium
CACCGCCTTGGCCAGAAAAGCCGGCATCGAGGTCGACAAGGGCATAGTCGTGGACAACCATCTGCGAACTTCGCAAGAGGACATCTTCGCCGCCGGGGACGCTGCCGAGCACAACGGGCAGCTCTACGGCTCGTGGGCCGCATCCCAGTACCAGGGTGGCATCGCAGGTTTGAACGCCTTGGGCATCCCAACACAGTTCGGGGGAATCCCGCGCTCGAACACTGTCAAAGCTCTCGGGCTGGACCTTACCAGCATCGGCAAGTTCACGCCGGAGGACGGGAGTTACACAGTCATCGAGAAGGAGGAGGAAAGCTCATACATGGAGTTCGTCTTCTGCGACGGCAAGATGGTCGGGGCGATCCTCATCGGACATCCCGAGCTGGCGGTCAAAACCAAGAAGGCCATCGAGTCCGGCAAAAACTTCTCGATTGTACTGAAAAACAAACCCACGACAGAGGATATCCTGGACGCATTGTAAAACACATCCACATGTAAGCAATGCCAGCCGCAGCTGATGCCCGGCTCTGGCGCCGGCGGTAGCCGGTTGTCAGAAGCGGCTTATTCTCTTACTTTCATCTTAACTTTATCCGTCAAAACAAAACAGACTGAAGTCTGCACTCCAAAATGAACTCGACTTATCCTTTGGAGTCCACAATTCATCGTGTCTCCCTCTTGCTTACTTTCCTCCGTTTCCTCCTTGTAAACCTATCCCCGTCTTGCGAAATTCGCAAATCTGATGGCAAAGATTCCCCAGGACTCGCGGACGGCGAGGCCGCGTCCCTCCCTGAGCGTCATAGGCACGCAAAACCTGACGGCGCAGCCGTCTTTGGACTGCGGTGGCTCGACATGTCAAGGCGTAGCCCGACTGTGTCCGGCATAGCTCCAAGAGCGACGCCGGAAGGGCGAAGACTGGCACCGCTTTCATTTGATATTGCGCCGGAGTGCCACAAGTCAAAGCGCAACAGGGGTTGCGCAGTCCAAAGATTCGTCCGCTTACGCGGTCTCATCAACCTAAATGAAGCAGTTAAATCTCAAAAATGACAGCTAACATATTTATATGCAAAGCTTTAGGGCTAACAGAGCTTTCACCTTTTTGGTTAGAAGAATTTTTGAGATTTAACCCTTCGGGTTGCTGCATTATTTAGGATCAAACATCCGGAACCGGATTTCCCTTGATTTGTCGAATGTCTATTTTGGGGGGCGGAGTATGTTGATAATAGCATCAACCACCGCCGTCAGCCTTGGCTGCCTGAGATCGCCAACAATTCGTTGCATGAGTGAGCTGTTTGCCGAGAAAAGCTTGCCCGGTCTTGCATAGCTCTTCCGCATCAGGGTGCCCGACGCAAAGTCCGTCTCGGCAATTTCAACGGCACTGGAGTCGGCATAGGCGTTGCTGGTGATTTGGCATAGGATCCAGTCATCGCGGTCAACACCGGCAAGCACGACCGCAGGTCTTAGCTTGCTTGCTGACAAATCAGAGAACGGGAACCTGACAAGGACAACAGAGCCTACTGAAGGTGAGACCATGCAGCATCCTCCTCGGGACGTTCCCAATCATGTGCGAGAGCTTGCTGGCTCAACAGCGCCGTTTCTGGGACATCGGGTTCCTCGATGATGGTTACGATGGCACGGCACGAATGCCCCAAACGTAGCGGTTCGAGCAAATGGATTCTGCCGTCAGTTTCAATTGTCGCTTCTACTGCTTTCAGCATTTCATCACCTCAGCGTCATACTATCCTGCCATCCTGTCATCCAGAGAAGTTTTTCTTCTTCCTTCCTTTCCTTTCTTTCCCCTTTGTTAAGGTATCCCCGTTCTGCGGAGTTCGCAAGTCGAATGACGAAGATTTCGCAGGACTCGCGGATGGCGAGGCCGCGTCCCTCCCTGAGCGTCATAGGCACGCAAAACCTGACAGCGCAGCCGTCTTTGGACTGCGGTGGCTCGACATGTCAAAGCGTAACCCGACTGTGTCCGGCATAGCTCCAAGAGCGATGCCGGAAGGGCGAGGACTGGCACCGCTTTCACTTGATATTGCGCCAGACTGCCGCCACGTCTTGGTGTTGCAATATCTGGTTATGGCGATATTATTCGACATGTTGCCTATATTGATATTGGAGTTTTTTCAGGATGAATGAGAATTACTACAAGGATCAGGGTTTTCCGGAGGCGGTGCTGCCTTGCTGTCCGATAGAGAAGAGGCTGCGAGGTCAGGCGGCGCTGGTCACCGGGGCGAGCTCGGGCATAGGCAAGGCCATAGCGATAGCACTCGGCCATGCCGGCGCGGACGTGCTTTTGAACTACGGCTCTAAGGATGAGGAGGCCAGGAAGGTTGCCGAGGAAGTCTCCAGGTGCGGGGCGAGATGCGTGACACACAAGGCCGACGTGTCGGGCGAGGATCAGGTCATTGCGATGTTCGCAAGGATGCGCGAGGAGTTCGGGTCTCTGGACATACTTGTGAACAATGCCGGCCTGCAGAAGGACGCGGCCTTCGATGAGATGACCGCAGATCAGTGGGACAGGGTGATAAATGTCAATCTCCGCGGACAGTTCCTATGCTCCCGTGAGGCCGTGAGGGAGTTCAAGAGGCGGGGCGTGAGGCCGGAGATTTCATGCGCCGCAGGGAAGATAATCTGCATCAGCTCGGTCCACGACATCATCCCATGGGCCGGGCACGTGAACTACGCGGCGTCTAAAGGCGGCGTGATGATGATGATGAAAAGCATCGCGCAGGAGGTGGCGCCCTTCAGGATAAGGGTGAACAGCATATCCCCGGGAGCAGTGCGCACGCCGATAAACACCGCCGCATGGAGCACCCCGGAGGCCTACGACGACCTCATGAGGCTGGTGCCATACAAGAGGATAGGCGAGCCGGAGGACATCGGCAGGGCGGCCGTATGGCTGGCCTCGGACGACTCTGACTACATCACCGGGGCGACGATCTACGTGGACGGCGGCATGACGCTCTATCCCGGATTCGAGACCGGGGGCTGAGGCATAAATGAACAAAAAACAAGACAGGTCGGTCTGCGAGGAGGAATTGAGGCTCGAGGAGGATGCGAGCCGGGAGAATAACTGGAAACGCTGGGGACCCTATCTTTCGGAAAGGCAGTGGGGCACAGTTCGCGAGGACTACTCTCCCGACGGCACCTGCTGGGATTATTTTCCCCACGACCATGCCCGTAGCCGCGCATACCGCTGGGGCGAGGACGGGATATTGGGCATCTGCGACCGGGAGTGCAGGCTGTGCTTCTCGGTTGCGCTGTGGAACGGGAAGGATCCCATCCTGAAGGAACGCCTCTTCGGCCTGACCAATTCCGAAGGCAACCACGGCGAGGATGTAAAAGAGCTGTATTCATATCTGGACTCGACTCCCACGCACTCGTATATGAAGGCGCTCTACCGCTATCCGCAGGACCGCTTCCCCTACGAAAGGATTGTCGAGGAAAACTTACGCCGGGGAATCCACGAGATGGAGTTCGAGCTCGCCCACACCGGCATCTTCAACTCGTCGAGGTACTTCGATGTCTATGCCGAGTACGCCAAGGCCTCCCCGGACGACATACTCATAAAAATAACTGTCTTCAACAGGGGAGGCGAAAAGGCAGCGCTGCATATGCTTCCCACATTATGGTTCAGGAACACTTGGATATGGGGCTGCAGGCACGAGGGCTGCACCCTGAAGCCGCAAATGGGGATGCATGGGGCGAACGCTGTCCGGACGAGCCACGGCACCCTCGGGGAGCTCTTCCTCCACTTCGATCCAAAAAACTGCCCCGGCGGAACTGAAACGCTCTTCACCGAGAACGAGACCAACACACTGAAACTACACGGCACAAAGCAGTACACAAAGTATGTCAAGGATGCCTTCCACGAATGCGTCATAAACGGGAACAAGGATGCCGTAAACCCCGACAAGACCGGCACGAAGGCGGCAATCGCATACCGCATTGAAATCCCAGGCGGTGAAAGCTCAGTTTTGAAGTTGAGGCTCACCCGAGAAAAAGACCCGGAGCGGCTTTTCGGGCCGGAATTCGAGGAAATATTCACGGTCCGCGCAACCGAGGCAGACAGATTCTACGCCAAACGCATACCGGCAGGGCTGGACGACAAGGGGCGACAGATCGCCAGGAACGCCTACTCCGCTCTCCTGTGGACAAAGCAATTCTACCATATCTTCGTCGCGGACTGGCTGAAGGGCGACCCCTCTATGCCCCCTCCCCCCCCGACCAGGCACTCCGTCAGAAACAGCGACTGGGAACACCTCTTCTGCAGGGATGTCATATCAATGCCAGACAAATGGGAGTACCCATGGTTCGCGGCTTGGGACCTCGCTTTCCATATGATCCCCATGGCGAATGTTGATGCGGATTTCGCAAAAAACCAACTTATCCTGTTCCTGCGTGAGTGGTACATGCACCCCAACGGGCAGATTCCCGCATACGAGTTCAACTTCAACGATGTCAACCCTCCCGTCCACGCATGGGCATGCTGGCGGGTCTACAAGATCTGCGCCAGGAATGGTTGCCGGGACTACTCCTTCCTAGCCTCGGCATTCCAGAAACTGCTGATGAACTTCACGTGGTGGGTCAACCGCAAGGACGAGCACGGCAGGCATATATTCTCCGGCGGCTTCCTCGGGCTCGACAACATCGGCGTATTCGACAGGTCCAAGCCGCTCCCCGGCGGCGGACACCTCGAGCAGGCAGATGCGACCGCATGGATGGCATTCTACGCGGGCACGATGCTGTCCATAGCGATCGAGCTCGCCAGCCACGACAAGGTCTACGAGGACATGGCATCCAAGTTCTTCGAGCATTTCATCGCCATAGCCGACGCGATGAACAACCTCGGCGGCTCCGGGCTCTGGGACGAGGAGGACGGATTCTACTACGACAGGATAGACCGGGACGGTGTCAGCATCCCGCTCAAAGTACGCTCGATGGTCGGGCTCATGCCCCTGATCGCAGCCGAGGTGATCGAAGGTGATGCCATAGACAAACTTACGGGATTCAAAAGACGCATGCAGTGGTTCCTCGACAATAGAAAGGACCTGAGCAGCCAGATAGCATTCATGTCCGGCGAGCATGACTCCAAAGACGACTCAAAAAAAATGCTCCTGGCAATACCGTGCAAGAACAGGCTCCTGAAGGTGCTCTCCATCCTCTTCGACGAGGAGGAGTTCCTTTCCCCTTTCGGATTCAGATCCCTCTCCAAGAGGCACCTTACCGAACCCTTCTCCTTCTTTGCCGACGGCACCGAGCACAGGGTGGACTACATCCCGGGCGAGTCCAACACCTGGCTCTTCGGCGGCAACTCCAACTGGCGCGGCCCGGTATGGTTCCCCGTAAACTACCTCATACTCGAAGCCCTCGAAAGATACCACCTATTCTACGGCGAAACCCTCAAGATCGAGTTTCCCACCGGCTCGGGCAAACTTATGTCGCTCGGCGATATCGCCGCCGCCATACACGCAAGGCTATGCTCGATCTTCATCCCCGATGAACACGGCAAGGCACCCTGCCACGGCGACGACCCGCGATTCCAAAATGACCCGCACTGGAAAAACATCGTCTCGTTCAACGAGTACTTCCACGGCGAAACAGGCAGAGGTCTCGGAGCACTCCAACAGGCAGGATGGACATCTCTCGTCACTTCATGCCTCGCAAAATCCGCAAGGGGTGTCCCAGAAAACCAATGAGCCAGTTTCAAAACCACCTGTGCCCGTGCGGCCACGGGTAGTTTTGAAATTGCCTCTTAAAGCATCCTATACAAATATGTTAACTGTCATTGTTGATATTTTACTGCTTCGTTTAGGATAATCACGCATGGAGAATGTTGGTTGATGTCTGGAGTCATGGAACTGCTTGGACTATCGGGTGATATTGTCGGTGACCCAGAAAAGGCCCCTGTGCTGGTTATCATGGGTGCAACAGCAACGGGGAAGAGCGCCCTTGCCATGGAGCTGGCAGAAATTATCCCGGCGGAAATAGTCTCAGCCGATTCAATGCAAATATACAGGGAGATGGATATCGGGGTTTCGAAGCCGACTCATGAGGACAGGTGTAAAGTTCCGCACCACCTGCTCGATGTCTGCGAGATCAGCGAGCATCTCGATGTGTATCGCTATGTAGGCCTGGCAGACGCGGCGATATGCGAAATTCGCAAACGCTGCAGGATCCCGCTTGTGGTCGGGGGCAGCGGGATGTACATCAGGGCGCTGCTAAGAGGGCTGGATCCGCTTCCCTCCGACCATTCGCTGAGGATGACGCTCGAACAGAAATATTCGTCCGGCACAGGCTTCGCCAAACTGCGCGATTTGATGAGCGTGAAGGATCCCGAAGCCTTCGCAAAGCTAGGACACGACAGACGCAAGCTCGCTAGGGCCCTGGAGGTCAATATCCTGACGGGAAAGTCCATCGTCTCCTTGCAGAATACTTGGGGAGGCGGTATGCGCTACAATGTAAGGGCCTGGACAATCTGCCGCGACCGGGCGGAGCTGAAGGAAAGGATAGGCAAGAGGACTGATGCAATGCTCTCCTCCGGTTGGATAGACGAGACTGAAAAACTTGTCAGCGCCGGGCTGCTGCAGTCGCCCACAGCAAGGCAAGCCATCGGCTACGCCACTATTTCTGAGTTCCTCGACGGTAAAATCACCCATACCCAAATGCGCGACCGAATCGTGACCATGACCTGCCAGTATGCCAAAAGGCAGGCCACATGGTTCAGACACCAGCACCCTGAAGCAATGCCGATAACAAATATCCCACCATTGCTGCCGCATGATAATTTTTCCTAAATGCCGGATTCCCGGATTGATTTCTGTTATCCCCTATGTATAGTCCGTCGTGGTGAAGAATATTTCAAGTTATTCATATGACAGAGCCAATTGCAACCCGGCGTGAACCGCGTTTTGAGCGCAGACCTGACAGAAGGGTCAGCGAAATGACTAGTGCAGAAATTAAGCCAACCGAGCCAGTTTCAAAACTCCGCGTGAACCGCGTTGGGAGCGCAGGCGCGGCAGACAGTGTGGCGAAATGGCTGGTGCATACCCGAAGCTGTCTGTACCCGCCATTTCGCCGTGGCATATGCCGTGTTCCCTCCTTAACCCTTTGGGCAGCAGGCTCTTTTGGCGCGAATGCCACGCCGGAGCGGTCGGGACAGACCAAGAAGGGATGCCCGCTTCCGCATCGGCGTGGCCTCGCATCCAAAATGGCAGGCTGCGCGGCCACAGGTAGTTTTGAAATTGGCTCAACCAATAAATTATCCCTGTTTCTGTTGATCTTCATTTTGCTCGCGGGTTTAAATTACTATGTCTTCAGAAATAAGGATGATGGCTGGCTATATCGTTATGTCGGCTACGGCACCTTGTATTGCCCGGCGGAGTCCCAAGGCATATCCGGATTTGACCTTCATCCCGGAGGCGAACTGCAAATAAAATTGACCCGGCAAATCGGCTCATGCGTTTGGCAAAGCAGTGTTGACGGCATTGAAGAAGACCATTTTTACGAGTCGCCGGATCCGATAATCAAGCTGATCCCGGGAAGCCATACCTACCACGTCCGACAGAAGGATGCCCAGTTCAGCTTCTCTGTCTCATTCCTTATGACCCCGTCTAAAATTTACAGCGATGCCAATTACAAATGTGCAGATAACTATGAATTCCTCGGCTCATCCCTGCCGCTGGTGAATTTCCCGCGCCATTCAATCTATGATTTCGCATACAAAAAGAGCATTTATCCGCAGGAAGATGTTGCAGAAGCACAGGGCATGCTGAAGAATGAGATGGGTTTGAAGGAACTGGACTCGACCGAAGATAAAATTATCAAGATCGCCTGTTTTTTACAAAGGCAACTCAGTCACCTTCCGGGAATCCCTGGGGATGAGATGAAATCCATGTCCCCGCTTAAGCAATATCATCATGTTCTGGCGGGCGACTCCGGCCTGTGGTGCAGCAATTTCGCGATGATCTTCACGTTTTTTGCCACATGCGCGGACATCCCGACCAGGCTTGTCGCTCTCAAAGGCAACATGGACGGATTCAAGCTCTCCGGGCATATCTTCACAGAGTCCTATGTTCCCGAGCAGCAGAGATGGGCCCTGGTTGACATCACAAGCAATACGATAATGCTGAAAACCAAGTCCGGGGAGTTTATGAACGCTTTGGGTCTTCTCCATGCTGTTCTTGCAGGCAATACCGATGGGATATCTGCGGTGCAGTTTGGAGATGACGGAGCAAAGAGAATCACTGACTTCCGAGTTATGCTGCCTGATTGGAAGGAATATCTCAATCAGGGAACAAGCATCGTCTTTTACTTCCCCTACCTTTACCACCATTCTTGGCATTCGAAGATATCGCACTACATCCTCAAGCCTGACCTCGCCTATTCTCTATCCCCCTCCAACAACAAGCATTACTTAAAACTCCTCCTTTTTTATTCAGCAATAACATGGGGTTTTTTCTGCTTCTCATACTTAATCCTATTTCTGAAAGGATTGCTTGTCAGCCGCAGGGAAAGGAGCCTTATGGATGAGGCGGAGAGCCCGCAAGGCAACGCGAAAATCCCTCCTTCTTGATCCATCAGTCTATGCCCGGGATGAAGCTGTCGCCCGGCTTGATGGACATGATGGTCTCGGTGAGCAGCTTCACGGCACCCTCGATGTCCCGAAGATCACAGATTTCCACAGGAGAGTGCATATAGCGGTTGGGTATGCTTACCAGCGCGGTGGCCACGCCTCCGCGGGTGAGCTGGATCACGGAGGTGTCGGTGCCCCCGCTGGCGCGGAACCCGGCCTCCTCCTGGCAGATGATCTTCTTCTTCTTGGCCACCTCGCGGATTTTTCTGCCAAGCACAGGGTTGTTGTCGGCGTTACGGGCAATGACCGGCCCCTTACCCAAACGAATGTCGCCGATCTCCTTCTTCGGGACATCCGGGATGTCGGTGCTGAAGGTTACATCCACGGCGAATCCCACCTGCGGGGCGATGCCGAATGCGCTGGCGGACGCCCCGCGCAGACCCAGCTCCTCCTGGACAGTCCCGACGCAGTACACGGCAGACTTTGGCTTGCGCAAGCTCAGCTCCCTCAATGTCTCGGCCACGACGAAGGCGCCGACCTTGTCGTCTGTCCCCTTCGACTTGATGCGGTGCTTCCCGAGCATCTGGAAGTTGCGCCTCATGGCCACCGCATCACCCACCTTCACCCTGCCGGCGGCATCCTTCTTGTCCTCCGCGCCGATGTCAATCCACAAGTCCTTAAGCTCAATGGCCTTGTCCCGCTCCTCGTTCTTCTGCAGATGTATCGGCTTCTTGCCGATAACCCCATGCACGCAGCCTTTTTCTGAAAGGACCTCCACCTCCGATCCCGGCACAACAAGCTTGTCTATACCGCCGACGCTGCGGAAATGCAACAGACCCTCGTCGGATATGAAGGTGATTTGGTAGCCGATCTCGTCGTAATGCCCGGCAAGCATGACCTTCATCGGGGACTTCTCGTTGATTATACCTATCGTGTTTCCGGTGACGTCCGTGTAGACTTTGTCCGCAAAGCCCGAGAGGTAGTCCCTGAATACCGCCGCAGTCTGCTCCTCGAAACCCGAGGGCCCCGAGCAGCTCATCAGACTCTCGAGAAAATCCAGACTCTTCTTATTAAACATTGCACGACTCCTAGAGATGGTGATCATTTTAACGCTCGCCGTGGCAGGCAATGAAATGCCCTGCCATGGACAACGTTAACTTACCCTCAAGAAGCCCTTATGCAATGCCTAGCAGGTAAAAAGAGTTCACGTATGAGCCAGTTTCAAAACTCCGCGTGAACCGCGTTGGGAGCGCAGGCGCGGCAGACGGTGCGGCGAAATGGCTGGTGCATACCCGAA
>JAFGFR010000016.1 GCA_016930955.1 Victivallales bacterium
AGATATGCAGCATTGCGCTATTTCAACGCCGCCGGCGCAACTGGCAAGTTCGGCGAGGATCATTGCCCCGAGACGCATCTCATACCAATCATTCTGCAGGTGGCTCTGGGCAAAAGGGAAAAAATCCAGGTCTTCGGCGACGACTACCCGACTCCCGACGGCACATGCATCCGCGACTACATACATATCAGCGACCTTGCGCAGGCGCACATGCTTGCTATGGATGCGCCGGAGAGCGGGCACTATAACCTGGGTACAGGCAACGGAATGAGCGTCATGGAGATTGTCGGGACCGCAAGGGAGGTGACAGGCCATCCGATACCTGTCGAGATATCCCCGAGGCGCCCGGGCGACCCTCCTCGCCTGATCGGGGACTCCACTCTGGCAAAAAAAGCCCTCGGCTGGCACCCGGAGCACGAAAACGCAAGAGATGTCGTCTCTTCCGCATGGGAATGGGCAAAAAAACACCCCGAGGGATACGAAAAATAGCTTGCCATCAAGGAGTATCAGAATGAAGGATTGCATTTTTTGCAAGATAGTCGCCGGCGACCTGCCCTCAACAAAGCTCTACGAGGACGACATGGTGCTCGCATTTATGGATATCGCGCCGATAAACCCCGGGCATGTGCTTGTCATCCCCAAGGAGCATCACACGGGTTCATCGACCATCCCTGAGGAAGTCGCTGGAAGGATGTTTCATGTCGGGGCGCGGCTCGGGGTGGCGCTCAAGCGTGCTCTTGATGTAGGTGGTTTCAACCTGCATCTCGCCGACGGGAAATGCGCCGGGCAGGTGGTTATGCACGCCCATCTGCATGTCATCCCGCGCGACATCGAGGACGGTTTCCACTGGAACTGGCGTCAGCAGCAATATGAAAGCGATGAGGCACGAGACGATATCGCCTCGAAGATCATCGAGAAGCTGAAGTTCTGATGCTGGAATTCCTCAGGCGGATTTTCTCGACTGCTGACTTTGTTGTCCGTGTGCTTGACGGCGCCCCGGAAGTTTGCCGTGGGAAAGTCGCCTCAGGGTTCCTGCGGGACTGCAGGGAGATCTGCCGCAGGGAAAAGATCGTGTCGGGCACGATTTATGGTGTCCGACAAGGTGACGGACACATCTCGCTGTCGTTCTCGGGCAACATCCCCGAAGGATGCCGCCAGATGCTGCTGAACGCATGGAACTTACATGTCTGATACTGACTCATGGATGTAGAGATGGAAGAAAGAAAAGATTCGGTAAAGTCTGTGCTTGAGAAGGTGGCATCACCCGCCGACTTGAAAGGCTTGTCGCCTAAAGACAGGCTCGCGCTCGCAGACGAGATCAGGAACGTCTTGATGCAGGTAATATCCGCAAACGGTGGACATCTGGCGCCGAACATGGGCGTGGTGGAGCTGACAATCGCCCTTCACACTGTTTTTGATGCTCTTAGGGACAAGTTGATTTGGGATGTTGGGCACCAGGCTTATGTCCACAAGCTTCTGACGGGAAGGCGTGAGTTTTTCAAGACCCTGCGCCAGGACAACGGGTGCCTTGGATTTCCTTCCAGGGACGAGTCCGAGTACGATGTTTTCGGAGCAGGGCATGCAGGTACCGCGATTTCCGCAGCGCTCGGCTTTGCCGCCGAAAGGGACTCGCGCGACGGGAATGAGAAAATCGTGGCAGTTGTCGGCGACGGATCCCTTAACTGCGGTATATCGCTCGAGGGTCTCAACAATGTCGCCGAGGTCACTGACGACATGATCATCGTCCTGAACGACAACAAAATGTCAATATCCCCGAATGTCGGCTCGATGGCTCGATACCTCAATCGTATCATCTCCACCAGAGGTTACAACAGATTCAAGGCCTCCATCCGCAAAATCGTCAGGATGATCCCCATGGTGGGCGACGAAATCACACACAAGATATCAAGGCTCGAGGAGGCAGCCAAGAGCATGTTCGTGCATGGGGTGATCTTCGAGGAGCTGGGCATCCGCTACATCGGTCCGGTCAACGGGCACGACATGGAGGAGATGATAAGGACGTTCGAGGTGATATCGGAGTTCCCCCGCCCCGTGGTAGTGCACGTCGTGACCGAGAAGGGCAGGGGGTACGGCCACGCCGAGGCCGCACCCGAGAAGTTCCATGGATTGTCAAGCTTCGATCTTTCAACCGGGGATTGCAACTCCAAACCTTCTGTGCCGACTTTCTCCGAGGCTTTCGGTATCTCACTATGTGCCTTGGCGGAAAAACACGGAGATGTCGTAGGAATCACAGCGGCTATGTGTGCCGGGACTGGCATGGCAGCATTCGCGGAAAAATTCCCACGGCGGTTCTATGACGTGGGAATCGCCGAGGGGCATGCGGTGGTCTTCGCCGCAGGTCTCGCCGCCGCCGGCAAGAGACCTGTCGTCGCAATCTACAGCACTTTTCTCCAGAGAGCACTCGACTGCGTGATGCACGACATCTGCCTGCAGGATCTTCCGGTGATAATATGCACCGACAGATCCGGAATCGTGGACGACGGACCTACACATCACGGCATTCACGACCTCGCCTTCCTCAAAGACCTCCCGAACATAGCGATCCTTTCACCGAAGGACGGGTGCGAACTCCGCGACATGCTTTTCGCATCATACTCACGAGCGAGACCGGTAGTCATCAGATATCCCAGAGCATTGGCAGGAAGTGAAAAACGAGATGCCGAGAAACTGCACTGGGGAACAGCCGAGGTGATCCAAAATGGCCACGATCTTGCACTATGGGCCGTCGGAGCAGAAGTGGCCACAGCAAAAGATATCTTGAAAAAACTCGCAAAAAATAAAATCCGAGGCACTCTTGTCAACACTCGGTTCATCAAACCTTTCGACTCCCGGCTGCTCCTCGAACACGCCTCCAAAATGCCGCTGGCAACAATCGAGGACTGCCAGACATCTGGCGGCGTAGCCGCCATCGTGGACTCGCTTCTCGTAAACCAAAAACATCACGGGGTGAAACATTACGGTTGGCCCGACTCAATTGTCCCGCATGGCACGATATGCGGCATACGTGAGAAGTTCGGCCTGGATGCCGAATCCATGGCCAAGGACATCGAGGCTTGGATTAAGGCCGTCAAGAAGAAATGAACTCAGCGCATTGGATTATCTGCTGTTTCGAGCTATATTGGAGCGGAGCCAATTTCAAAACCCCGCGTGGGTCACTACGGGGAATTTCGAGATTGACTCATTAACAAACATCCTCACATAAGGAGGGATTGACATGATGAGGACACGGATCCTGTTGGGTATCGCTCTTTTTACGACAACGATGCTGTGCGGATTTGCGAATTTCGCAGAAAGCAAGGCAGAGATCATAGAGGGGCAGATCAAAAGCCGCGAGGAATTCAGAAAGCACAATGAGGAAGTCAGGGAAAAGGTGATGCATGAGGAGGAAGCCGCCAAGCGTCTCGAACGGGCCAGGGACAAGGGCAAGGGCACCAAGTCACGTGAGGAGGCAGAGGAGAGAATGAGGCAGATTGGAGACAAAGCGCATCTGAGACTCGAGGAGATTAGGCGCAAGCATGACGAAAGACGCAAAAGTGTGTTCGACCAGTAGGATCAATTTCAGGACTACCCGTGGCCATGCGGCAAAGGTAAGTTCTGCAATTGGCTCATCGCTTTGTTTTTCCCCTTTGGAATTTAAGCGAAGTTTCAAGCATGAAGGTATTCTGTGTTTTAAATCCGCTTTCGGGTTCGGGTGCTTGCCTTGAGGCGCTGCCTGTTGTCGAACGGGTGCTGAATGGGGAGGGGGTTGATTTCGAGGTGTTGGAGGCCGAGGGGGACATAAGCGATTTTGTCATGAGGCATCTAGGGAGGGCAGCGGGGGAGGGGGGGCTTTCAGATTCGGTTGTTGCCGGCTTCGGCGGCGACGGGACGCAGGACGCGATAATAAACGGCATGATGCGTTATGCCGAGTCGTCCGGGTGTGCGGGGCTGCCTTCCTATTCGATAATTCCCTTGGGGACGGGTAACAACATCGCGAAATCCTTCGGATGGGAATTATGTTCGGATGCGGCCCGCAGTGTCGAGTCCGGACTGCTCCGTGCTGTGCATGGCAAGACTCGTAAAGTTGACCTGGGGAAGGTTCGTGGGCGATGGTTTCTGGATGCATTCTCCGTCGGAATCGACGCGTATGTCCTCGCTGCCAGGAACAATGACGTGCCTGCCTTTTCCAGAAAACCCTTCCTTAGGCAGCTGAAAGGCTATCCCTTGTATTTCCTGCATGGGCTCAAGGGCTTGTTCAGCTGTCCCGTTGTAGAGGCGAAGATATCCGTGGACTCCAAGTCGTGGTACGAGGGGCCGCTGTTCAATTTCGTTGTCAACAACACCCCGATATACGCAGGCGAGCTGGAGTTTGACAGCACATGCCTTGCCGACGACGGACTGCTTGATGCAGTGATCTTCCCCGGGCGTATGGCTTACATGCGTGGCTACGCCTTCTCCGGGCGCAATACACCACGCTGCATTCATAGTCTTGGCGGATTGGGGAAGTCTATGATCCACACAAGAGGTCGGCTTTTCGAGGTTGCCCTCGGCAAGCCTTTACTATCTCAGGTCTCCGGCGAGGTCCTGGGCACAGGCAGTGCCTTCCGTGTCGAGACATCGCAAGCTGTTCTCCCGGTGAAATTTTGAAATTGGCTCGGAGATTAAAGAGTCCGTGAATATCGGTGTTCAATGTATTCGCTCGGAGTCATTCCCATTGCCCGCCGGAAAACCCGGCTGAAGTATCTCTGGTCGTTGCAGCCTACGGAAAAAGCGATCTCCTTCACCGTCATCCCCGAATGGAGCAGGAGTTCGCATGATTTCCTGATCCTTATTCCCTGAAGATGCACCAGAGGAGTTGTACCCAGTGTCTTTTTAAAGATCCTTATGAGATGCTGGGGGGTGATTCTCAATTCGCGGGCGATTTCCGATATGCCCTTCAGGCTGTTGTATTTGTCCTGCATGATGAAGAGCGCCTTCTGGACAAGAAGCGGCAGGGTGTTGACGGAGCGGATTTTTTCTCCGCATGTCGCTGATACAGTTCTCCTTGTGGCCAGGATCAATATCTGATTCATCCCGTTAGACAGCATCTGTGCGCTGTTCAATGAAGGCATCGAACGCTCACGGAGGTTCATGCGCATGATGGAAGCGATGTCATCTGCGGAATCCCCCAGATCAAGCACTGTCGGAATATAGAAATCAACTTCCTCGGTTTCCGGCAAGATGAAAATAGACTGTTTACTGCCGGGAATCGTGCGATTCTTCACCTCCATGATGTCTGCCTTCAGCTTCTCTTCCGATATCTCCGATATCCCGCCCGGAGGACTGAAATGTATCCAGGAGCACCTGAATGGCGCATGGGGGGGCGGTTGGCTTGACAGAATAGTATCCTTCCTTATGAACAAAGACTGCCCCTGCCTGACACTTGTTTTTTCCCCGTCGAGATAAAAGATGGCCTCCGATTCCAGGATAAAGACAAACGCATGCTGGGTCATCATAAGTGGTTTCAGATACCAATCTCCTCCGAGCAGTCCTTCCCCGAGCTGCACTACTGTCGGCTGGCATTCTGATTTTATAAAGAATAATTTCATGTTGAGAGGTTAATATAGTTTACAATTTGTTAATTTCAAGTGTGTTGATTATTCTTGCAATAGCCATGATATGGGTTATTATTTTACAAGAGTGCCGGTTTCAAAACTCCGCTCGGCAACAGGTGGTTTAAAAATTGGCTCAAGCATAAAAAAGGAGAGGATGATGCAAAGCTCAAGAGATGCGGTGGATTGTATTCTCAGAGGGAAGAGAGCCGACTTTGTACCATTGTATGACAACCCGTGGTGCGATGCCATGGAAAAGTGGCTTGGAGAAGGATATCCAAAGGACAAGGATGGAAAACCCTGCGATTCCAATGATTTTTTTGGTTTTGACCTGGTCGGATGCGGTGGATGGTTCAGCTGGCACCCGAAAAAGAATATCGAGGAAATTCTGGAGGAAAACGAGGAATGGAAAATCACCAGAAGCGGGAGTGGCGCGGTCATGAAAAAATGGAAGACTCGTTCCGGCACTCCCGAACATATAGACTTCCATATGACTACCAGAAAAATATGGGAGGATGAATATAGGCATTGTCTCCTCGATCTTGACAAGGATAGAGTTGATGTTAAATCCGCGAAAGAGAATTTAAAAATGCGAAGATCGCAGAAGAAGTTCACTTTTTTCGGTAACCAGTTCGTATGGGAAACGATCAGGCATTCGCTTGGAGACGAAAACATGCTGGTCACATTGATAGAGGATCCCGAATGGGTGAAGGATTTTAACAGGGTCTATACCGATTTCTGGATTACTCATTACAAGTATCTGTTCCAGGAGGCTGGACTTCCTGACGGTGTATGGATATATGAGGATCTCGGCTACCGGGACAAGCTTTTCTGCAGTCCGATGCTCCTCCAGGAGTTGTTTTTCCCGTATTACACGGAGATGGTGAAATTCTTCCACTCATACGATCTGCCGGTAGTCTTTCATTCATGCGGATATCAGTCGCCAATGATTCCGCTGGTGATCGAGGCGGGCTTCGACGCATTGAATCCGATGGAGGTCAAGGCAGGCAATAATATTTTCGAATATGCGGAAAAATATGGGGACAAGCTGGCGTTCGTGGGAGGTTTTGACGCAAGGATCCTCGAGTCAGGTGATAAGGCTCTCATCAAAAAGTCGGTTACTGATTTTATTTGCGGGATGGAAGAAAGAAATGCGAGATTTATATTCGGCTCGGACCATTCTATTTCAACATGTGTAAGGCTGGAAGACTTCAG
The DNA here is from genome assembly GCA_016930955.1 of Victivallales bacterium. GTDB lineage: Bacteria > Verrucomicrobiota > Lentisphaeria > Victivallales > JAADHT01 > JAFGFR01. Next base: position 6,807 of record JAFGFR010000016.1, read on the forward strand.
ATACGCATTGAACATCTACAGGGACTTGAAGCATTATCCCAATTCAGGACTCTTGATCCGGAGGAAATAAGCATGACACCTTTTTTCATTTTCCGAGTCTTTCATAGCGCATGGTCAGGTCGGTACAC
>JAFGFR010000017.1 GCA_016930955.1 Victivallales bacterium
AAACGCAAGGCATGTGAGGAGGCAGACATGAGCTTCACATAACGGCCAGCTTCACATAACTCTTGATCCCGCAAGAAGAAATAGCCTGGGGATTGTGAGGCTTTCCGGAAGATGAAGGTAACACCGGCAATCGGTTGAGGAGAGCGGCGACGAGAACGGATTCCGAGTAAATTCGAATCGTCAACCACTATCGTCGCCGCTTTCGTTATCCGAAACAGACTATGCAGGTATGCCCACTTCCGCATTGGCGTGGCCTCGCATCCAAAATGGCAAGCCGCGCGGCCACTGGGAGTTTTGAAATTGGCTCTTTACACATACGGTGGACAGCAAGAACAAATTGATGGGCCTTCTGCCAAACCACTAAATCTTCGAATGTTTTCTCCGGTTCTTTCATTCTGACTCCTGACTACCTGAGCAGTCACCTCTTTTCTTTTCATCGATGTCGGGGTCGGAATCGGGTATCGGTATCGACCTGTCTTTTAAGTGTGGAAGATGGGCTTAAGGCTTGAAAGCATGCATCCCGAGTGTAGGTTAGAGAGCATCCGGTGAGTTGTTGTTACAGAGCCAAATTTGGAGAAAAACATTATGACGTTCGAGAGTGTGCTGCTCAACTCTTTGTATTTTCTTGCGATCATCAATCCTGTCAGCAAGATATCGATTCTGTCGGTCTTCAGTTCCGAAAGGAAGGATTTGCGCGAGGTGTCCTTGAAATCGACTCTCGTCGCGTTCTGCATGCTTGGGGTCATCATTTTCTTCGGGGATATCCTGATGAAGAAAGTATTCAGGCTGGAGCTTTACGCCTTGCAGATATCCGGGGGGATTGTTCTGGCATGGGTGGGCTTCAACGCCTTGAGCAAGGGTGTTTTTTTTGAGGTGGGGACACATAACCGTTTCACTGATTTGGCGATAGTTCCTCTTGCATGTCCAATGATTGCCGGGCCGGCGACCATCGCGGCGGCACTGACTTTTGCAATCCGGGGAGAAAAGGGGGCGCTTATACTCTCGATTGCGCTGGCATTGCTGTTCAACATGCTGCTTATGTTTGCATCTGCAGCCATAGGGGGTTTTCTCAAGCGGTTCAATGTTTTGGGAGCGATCATCAGGATAACGGGACTTTTCGTCATGACCATCGGCACTCAGATGGTCTTCGACGGCTACGCGTCATGGCGTTAGGCCCGAAGCTTTGGACAAGGCTGTCGGCCATTGAGAAGCGCGAATGCCACGTTGAAATCATCCCAAACCGGGACATATTACCCATCTTTGGGATAAGGAGTGTCGCCTGCCATGGAAAACAACGAGTCTAATGGGAAATGGATGGCGTTAAGGCGTGTATTCAAGGGCAAGCTTGCGGCGTTTGCCGGGATGACGTTGCTTTTGTATGTGATATGCGGCATAGCCTGCGAGGTGCATGTGATATACTGCCGTAGCAGCGGTGAAATCCCCGTATATATGCGCGGTGAGGTCGAGGATGCGTATCTGGGGCCTTCGTCCGAGCACTGGATGGGGACTGACTACAGGGGCAAGGATGTGTTCTGGAAGGGTTTTTTCGGTATACGCACGGCGTTGAAGATAGGTTTTATAGGTTCGGCGTTTGCTGCTGTGATAGGGGTTTTCCTTGGTGTATCGGCGGGTTATTTCAGCGGTTGTGTCGACGATATAGTGGTGTGGCTGTACAGCACCTTCGCGGCGATGCCTACGCTTCTTTTTATACTTGCTTTCGCTTTGTTGCTGCAGAAGGGTTTTTTGTCGGAGAATCTGGCCTCGGTTTTCCGCCATGCCGCACGCACGATGAATGTTGACCAGGGCATGCTTGCGCTCTACATCGGGATAGGCCTGACGGGCTGGGTGGGCTTGTGCAGGGTTGTCAGGGGGGAGGCTTTGAGGCTGAAATGCGAGGGCTACATCCAGGCCGCGCGTGCTCTGGGTTTCTCGCCAGCGAGGATTGTGCTCAGACATCTTATGCCGAATCTTTTCCATCTGGTGATAATATACTTCACGATGCGTTTCGCCTATGCGATCATGACGGAGATAATAGTGAGCTATCTAGGTCTTGGGGTGGAGCTTGAGCCGAGCTGGGGAGTGATGATAGCCGACGGCCAGCAGAGGCTTTGGCGGGGTGTCTGGTGGGAGGTCGCCGCTGCGACGGGGTTCATGTTCTTCCTCGTGCTTTCCCTGCATATTCTTGGCGATTCGCTCAGGGACTCTCTTGACCCGAGGCTGAGGAACTGAATTTGTTAGTTTCGAAACCAGATTGCAATCACGTGACTTGGCATTATATTCTTTATCCACGATTGACGGGAGATATGTTATGTCGGTTTGCGAGAAAGGAGCGTGAGGTATGGTAGGCAAGATTTTTTATGCGGCGACACTGGTTTTGCCGGGCTTGATCTTCGCGGGGTGTACCTCGCACAAGATCGACTCGACGCACAAAGTCGAGCTCGAGGTCAAACCTATGCACATCACTATAGACGTGAATGTAAGGGTTGACAAGGCGCTGGATGATTTCTTCGGGGATCTTGACGACAAGGACAATACAATGAGAGAGGTTGATCAATGAGCAGGCTTGGGATGATATGTTTTGCTGTTGTGCTTCTTGCGGGAGTGTCGGTATCTGCGGATGTGAGGGAGCGCATGTCAAAGAGGCTCCCTGATATCAACAGGCTGAAGGATGCGCTTGTGGTCGGGGAGGACAACAAGGGCTATCTTGCATTGAAGGGCGATGTCGGCGATGCCGACAAGAAGTTGGTGGAGGATGAGAATGCCGACCGCAAGGAGGCGTATGAGATGCTGGCCAAGCAAACTAAAACCAGTGTGGAACTCGTGCAGACCCGTCGTGCGGCGCAGATCGCCGAGAAGGCGAAGCCCGGCATCTGGCTACAGAAGCCCGATGGCGAGTGGTACAAGAAGTAGTCGCGTCGCCTGGGCGACGCTTGTTTTTGTGTTGTTAGTGGAGCGAATTTTGGAACTCCGCGTGTGCCGTGATGTGCGGGCACGGTTAGTTTTGAAGCTGGCTCGGTAGAAATTTGAGGAATTAGGAGTAAGGAAATGGCAAAGGTGAATGAGATTTATGTTTGCGAGGCTTGTGGCAACGTGGTCGAGTCCATGGCGGACGGAGACGGGGTGTTGGTGTGCTGCAGTGTACCGATGAAGCTGCAGAAGGCGAAGTTTGCCGACTCTGCGGTTGAAAAGCATGTCCCGGTGGCAGAGCTTATCGACGGCGGCACGAAGGTCAAGGTCGGTTCTGTGCCTCATCCTATGGAGGAAGCGCACCACATATGCTGGATCGAGATCATCAACGGCGACTATGTCAACCGCAAGATGCTGCATTCTGGTCAGGCACCGGAGGCCGAGTTCTACGTCAAGGCCGCCCCGGGCATGGTGCTTAGGGAATACTGTAACGTCCACGGCCTATGGGAGCAGACGGTAAAGTAAGAGATATGTGTGTCGGTCTCCATTCATCCCCCGGCATGGTGATATGCCGACTGCCGGGAGGTGATGGAGATTTTTCTTTCGGGGTTTTCAGAAATCCGTGCGAGGTGATAGAGGCTGGGTCACTTTGTGAGCTTCCTGATGCGATGGCGCGCCTCGAGGCGGTTTCGGCAGAAGGGAAATATGCGGCCGGATTCATAAGCTACGAGTCGGCACCTTTTTTCGACCCCGCATGCAGGGTAAAGACTGTGGCTGGGTTCCCCCTGCTCTGGTTCGGGGTATATGACGAAGCTCCTGATATTTTTGACTCTTCTGGCATCGAATCGGACACTTTTGAGATCCATTTTGAAGGCGTTCCCGAGGTCATTCGCGATGAATATCTGTCCATGGTTGGAAGGGCGCTGGATTATATCCGTGACGGCGACATCTACCAGGTGAACTACACATTCCGCTCGGAGATGTGCTGGCGCAATGCCGGGCAAACTCCACATCCTCTAAACATTTTCCTCGGGCTGTTCAGAAGCCATCCAGTTCCCTATGCTGCATATGTGGATACTGGTTCTGTGCAGTTGGCATCGCTTTCGCCGGAGCTTTTTATCGAGAGGCGGGGGAATGGGGTGCGGAGTCTGCCGATGAAGGGGACGAGCCGGCGGCGGTTGAATCCCATCGATGACTTCAATGCGGCGAAGGCCTTGTCGCGAGACCCGAAGAACCGTGCTGAGAACATAATGATAGTTGACATGGTCAGGAACGATCTCGGGCGGGTGTGCGACTTCGGCTCGGTCGAGACAGGACCACTTTGCCGGGTAGATACCTACAGGACGGTGCACCAGATGGTCAGCGAAGTGAGGGGGAATTTGCGCGAAGGGACGGGGATCGGGGAAATTTTGCATGCGACATTTCCTGCGGCATCCATAACCGGTGCACCGAAAATTCGTGCCATGCAGATCATCGAGGATCTGGAGAATTCCCCGAGGAAGGTATACACAGGCAGCATAGGCTGCATGCTTCCCGGCGGGGATTTCTGCCTGAATGTGGCCATCAGGACGCTTCTTTTTGACCGTGGCCGGGTGGAGCTTGGCATAGGCAGCGGGATAGTCGCCGACTCGATTGCTGCCGACGAATGGGAGGAGTGCCTTCTTAAGAGCCGTTTCGTTTCGTGTCCTCCTTATCCCCGGTTCGAGCTTCTTGAGACCATCCTCTGGGACGGCTGTGCGTCGGGGGCGGATGCGAGGCCGATATCGGGCTACCGTTACCTCGACAAGCACCTCGATAGATTGCGGAATTCGCAAAGGTACTTCGGGTGGAAAACCGACGATGCCCGTTTGCACGCCGAGCTGGACAAGGCGGCGTCTGGATTTCCCAAGGGCTCCATGGCCAGGGTAAGGTTGCGGATTTCGCAGGCATGCTCGGTAAGTATTGACCATGCTGAACTCAAGTCGTGCGGCTGGGGCTCGGGGGTGAAAAAGTTGAAGATAGCATCACAGAGGACTGACTCTCAAAATGTATTTTTCTACCACAAGACCACCCGCAGGGAATTGTACGACACGTGCTTCAAGCAGGCACAAACTGAGGGATTTGATGAGGTTCTTTTCTTCAATGAGGAAGGATGTCTGACCGAGGGGGCGATAAGCAATGTGTTTATTTGCCGTTCGGGGCGCTGGGCCACCCCTCCCGTATCTTGCGGCCTGCTGGATGGGATATGGAGGGCCTCGAAGAAGGTCGAGCTTTCCGCTGTAGAGGAGTGCATCGGCATGGATGATCTCCTCGATGCCGACAAGATAGTGATAGGCAACTCAGTCAGGGGAGATGCCGAAGGGGTCTTGTATCCAGTACCCTAAATGAAGCAGTTGAATCTCCCCAATGACACATCGGCGGCCACATTGGCTGTTCAGAACGAGTGCGACTCGTCGGGGAAATCCCCGGAATCCACCTCGGCCACATAGCTTTTCAGTGCCTTGATGATCTCGTCATCGAGATTGGCGTAGCGTTTTGCGTGTTTCGGGACAAACTCGGAGAAGAGGCCGAGGATGTCGTTAATGACCTGCACCTGTCCGCTGCAGTGTATGCCCGCGCCTATTCCGATGGTGGGGATATCAACCGATTCGGTGATTCTCCGGCTGACATCCGCAGGAATGCCTTCCAACACCACCGCGAAGGCGCCGGCGCCATCAAGGTTCCTGGCATCCTCTATGAGTCTCAGCGCCTCGTCCTCAGTCCTCCCCGAGATACGGTAGCCGCCCGAGGTAAGTACATTCTGCGGAAGAATCCCGATGTGAGCCAGAACCGGGATCCCGGCTTCAACCATCGCCCTGATGGTGGGCACCATTTTCCCGCCCCCCTCCAGCTTTACAGCATCGACCCCACCCTCCTGCAAGTATCTCGCTGCATTGAGAAGCGCCCTTTCGGTGCTTGCGTGGTAGGTCATGAACGGCATGTCGCCCACCACGAAGGCTCCTTGTGCCCCGCGCCTCACCGCACGGCAATGGTGCAAGGACTCCTCCATGGTCACGGGAATGGTGTTCTCGTACC
>JAFGFR010000188.1 GCA_016930955.1 Victivallales bacterium
ATTATAGTCGAGCAGTTGGGGTTTGCGATGATGCCATGATGTTTCCGGGCATCCTCCGGGTTGACTTCCGGCACGACCAGGGGGACACCGTCCTGCATCCTGAATGCGCTGGAGTTGTCGACCACGACCGCGCCGGCACTGACTGCGGAAGGGGCGAATTCTCTCGAGCGCGTTGCGCCGGCACTGAAAAGTGCTATGTCAATCCCTTTGAAAGAGTCGTGCTTCAGCTCCTGCACCTTGATTTTCCCGCCCTTGAATTCCAGCTCCTTGCCCACTGAACGTGAGGAGGCGAGCAGCCTGAGGCTTTTCACCGGGAAATTCCTTTTATCGAGAGTGTCTATCATCTCGATTCCTACCGCCCCGGTCGCTCCTGCTATGGCAATATTCAATCCATGGCTCATTGTTGTCACCCTTTGTAAGTTTTAGCAATGCGACACGGAGTATCTCAGACTCCGTCAGCGCCTGCCTTGTGTTTGGATCTCGGTAATGTCACTTCATCTCGAGAACAACCATCTGGTGGCACGAGAACTGTCTGATGCGGAAAGATGTCTTCCCTTCGGAGAAGTCGTGGCTCAAGGCTTCGGACTGAGGCTGCAGGCTTACGTTTGCCGGGTCAGAGCCTGTTTTGAGCGAGATACTTATGCCTTGCAGGTGTGGCATGTCCTCGATGACCTCCACCTGCTTGAGCCTATCGAGGGGGTTGTTGTCAATTTCGACCGAGCCTCCACGGGAAATAGTCGGCGCGTACAGCAGGTGCAGCACAAGCAGGCCTGATCCTTCCTGCCGTCTGAGCGAGACTCTGGCGGTGGAAGGCAGATTGCATGCCGCGAGTGAGTTGTCGTTGCCCAGCAGCAGCCGCAACGCCCTTATTATGTAATCCTTGCATGCCACCGATCCAAGTGACCGGTATATCGAGAATACGGGGTGTGCAAGGTATAGTATATTCCCTTTGCGGACTCCGCAGTCGTATCCAGATGGGGATGGCTTTGGCGGTGTATGCTGGTGTGAGCAGAAGTGTCGGAAACTGCGGTTGAAGTAGGGGTCGAATACCTGCCCGATGGACTCGCCGTCCGAGACTTTAATCCTTTGTGACGGCAAATACATCACCATCGGGGAACCGACAAATTCCGGCCTGAGTGTTTCTGTTGGGAGGATGAAATCCGGGCAGAGGGCATTCTCCCCTTCGAATTCGGCTCCGACATCGAAGAGCGGTTTGGCTGTCCGGGGGCCGAGTATGCTTTTACCGGAGATGAAAAGCTTGCCTCCCTGCGACAGGTATGAGTCGAGCTTTTCCTTGAGTTTGTCTGATATTGAGACATCATCCGGGACAATCAACATCTTGTATTGGTTGAAGTCGGGCTCGGAATCAATTACGTCGAAAAGGAAATGCCCCTCGAGCAGCACCCGGCATGCTCCCACGTCGGCGTGATTGTCGCGCGATGATTTTCCGTTGACGGCCTCGCTGGAAAGCACCGCCACGTCGGCGACGTTCGTTGTCCCCTCGCAGAACCGCTCCTTTTCCCTGACCTCCCTGTAGGCTGCGCCTATGATTTCGTAGGTGCTCTTGTCAAGGACCGCGCAAGGATGAAGCTGGTCGCCGACGGAGCATTTAGACCCGAACGCCGTCATGGCGGCGCACTCATAGCGGAGCGCATTGGGGTGCTTGTAGCCTCCGAACTCTCCCCATGTGGTGTGGAACTTGCCTGTCATGCCGAGCATGTCGAGCCCCAGCGTGGCGCAATATTTTGCCGACATCGGGAAATGGTCGTAGCCCCAGCCGCCGGTGGGCAGAGACTCGATCTCGAGATGGCTGAAATGCTCGAGTATTCCCCGCTCGCCGCGCCGGATATGTCCGCTGTTATGGAATACCGGCATCTGCGGGTTCCGCGATCTTACCGCTTTTGTGGTTCTGCGGTAGTATTTGTCGAGGACCTTGCGCGACCATTCCGCACGGTCAGATTCGACCTCGGGATTAAGGCCGTTCTCAAGCATCCCCTCCAGGCACCACGGACAGCAGCATTGCCCCTGGCTTATGATGTCGAGAAATATCCCGTCGGCCTCGGGAAACAGCTCGACGACCTCTTCGATATGCGTGCATAAAAAGTCCAGGTATGGGGTGTTGAAACACATCTTGTGGAACCCCGCTGTCAGCGGCTTCTTTGCCCATCCCCCATATTGCCCATCGACATTGATCTCGCGCCACTGCGGGTTCTTGCGTGCCATCATGTTGTGGACACCGGCTGTAATGTACACCGGCACGTTGATGTCTATTTCCTTGCAGGCATCCATCTGAGCCCTGAGAAGGTCGAATTGCAGGTGTGGATGACGCTCGCCGGTCTTCGTGTTGAAATATGACCACCCATGGTGGCACGTTGCGAAGGTTGTCACGGAGTCCACCGCGGCCTCACGAAGCACTTCCTGATACTTCCTCTTGTCGAAATCGGCCCCGATTCCCGGAATTTCGGGCGAAGTGTGGAAATCCAAATGCACCTGTCTGAACCTTAACCTCCAACTCATTTTTCTGCTCCCTTCTGGCTTCTGCCTCACTGCATATAGCTTCATTGCCTAGAACCACGCGGTCACGGTACAGCCTCCATCAGATATATTCAAGAGCCAATTTCTCCTTAATTTTCGTCGTGCGGGCTTGAAAAATTTGGCTTATGGAATTAGTTTTGGCGCTGTTTTTGTGTTTTCAGCAAGATTAATCCGTGTCCAATGCGGGAACGGGAAATTGGCGGGCAATTATGACTAGGATACTGAGTAAAGAGCGGCTTTCTGAAGGGGTATATCGGATGGTGCTCGAGTCACCTTTGATAGCGGAGGAGAGGCGTGCCGGGCAGTTCATCATTCTTTCCGTGAATGATGAGTATGGAGAGAGGATCCCTCTGACGATAGCGGATGCCGATCCTTCTACGGGGTCCATCACGATTATATTCCAGGTTGTCGGGCAGACGACCCGTCTTCTTTCCGGGCTTTCGGAAGGTGATTCCATAGCGAACCTCGTCGGCCCGCTGGGACGGCCCACGCATATCGAGGATTTCGGGCATGCGGTATGTGTCTGCGGGGGGATAGGTGCGGCCCCGATGCACCCGATAGTACAGGCATTGAAGGTTGCAGGCAACAAAATCACGGTTGTCCTCGGGGCTCGCACGTCGGAACTTCTGATACTGGAGTCCGAGATGTCGAGTCTTGCCGACGAATTGATTGTATGCACTGACGACGGCAGCAAGGGCAGGAAGGCTTTGGTGACCGAGCCGCTGAAAGAACTTTGCGAGAAAACTCCCTCTCCTGAAATAGTCTTTGCGATAGGGCCTCCCCTGATGATGAAGTTCTGCTCCGAGACCACACGCCCCTATGGGGTGAGAACCGTGGTGTCCCTGAACACGATAATGGTTGACGGCACGGGGATGTGCGGCGGGTGCAGGGTCACAGTCGGAAACGAGACCAAGTTCGTCTGTGTCGACGGGCCTGAGTTCGACGGGCATCTGGTGGACTTTGACAACATGATATCACGTCTTGGCACGTACAAGAACCAGGAGGAGCATTCCGATTCGAAGTGTCGTCTGGATGCCGTGATCGGAGGTGCCGAATGAGCAAGGACCTGATCAGGCACAAGACCCCGGAGGAACTTGCTGGTGAGGCAAGTGAGCTGCTCTCGTCGCTGAAGGGCAGGGAGCTTTCGGCAAAGGACAGGCTGGCGATCCCCCCGCGTGAGATGCCTGCCCAAGACCCGGCGGCGAGACGCAAGAACATCAACGAGGTTGCACTGGGATACAGCGAGGCTGAGGCGATGGTCGAGGCGCTGCGTTGCCTCGACTGCAAGAATAAGCCCTGCATCAAGGGCTGCCCAGTTGCGATTGACATACCGGGGTTCATAACTGCCGTCGCGGACGGCAGGTTCGAGGATGCCGGCTCGATCTTGAAGCGCAACACGCTTCTACCTGCAGTGTGCGGCAGGGTCTGCCCTCAGGAGACTCAGTGCCAGATGTTCTGCACTGTGGGGAAGGCGTTGAAGGACATAGACAAGTCTGTCTCGATAGGGCGTCTGGAGAGGTTTGTTGCTGACCGTGAGCGGGCAAGCGGAGTCTCCAACATCCCTGAAGTCAAACCCGACACGGGGAAAAAGGTGGCCTTGATAGGCAGCGGGCCGGCGAGCCTTGTCGTCGCCGCAGATGTCAGGCGTGAAGGGCATTCGGTGACGATTTTCGAGGCGTTCCACAAGCCTGGCGGTGTGATGCTTTACGGGATACCCGAGTTCAGGCTGCCCAAGAAGATAGTGCAGGAGGAGATAGACACGCTGGTGGCGATGGGGGTTGAGATCAGGACTAACTTTGTTGTGGGCAGGACCCGGAAACTTACCGATCTGCTTGACAAGGACGGTTACGACGCGATATTCGTGGGCACTGGTGCCGGACTCCCGAAGTTCATGAATATGCCAGGCGAGAATCTAGTGGGGGTATTCTCGGCCAATGAGTATCTCACCCGTGCAAATCTCATGCGGGCCTACGAGACTGACAGGGCACACACTCCGATTTACATGTCCAGGCGCACTGCGGTGCTTGGCGGCGGCAACGTTGCTATGGATGCGGCGAGGACTGCGGTCAGGCTGGGCTCCGAGGAGGTGCATGTGATTTACCGCAGGACCGAGAAGGAGATGCCCGCGAGAGTGGAGGAGGTAGCCCACGCGAAGGAGGAGGGAGTGATATTCCACTTCCTTGAAAACGTGAAGCGCTGCTTGCCCGACGAGAAAGACCGCGTGAACCGAGTCGAGTGCCTTCGCTACGAGCTCGGTGAGCCTGACGACTCTGGGCGCCGCCGCCCTGTGGAGATCAAGGGCAGCGAATTCATCTTCGAGGTCGATGCGGTGATCGTGGCAATCGGCAACGACTCGAACCCCTTGATCAAACAGACTACCCCGGGACTGGAGTGCAACAAATGGGGGAACATCATAGTTGACGAGAACCAGAAGACCTCGATAGACAGGATATATGCCGGCGGGGACATTGTCCTTGGCGCCGCGACTGTGATTCTCGCGATGGGCGAGGGCCGGAAGGCCGCAAAGTCAATCAACGAACTGCTGGCAAAGTCCTGAATACGTTCGGCAAGCTCTTTTGGCGCGAATGCCACGCCGGAGCGGTCGGGACAGACCATACAGGTATGCCCGCTTACGCATCGGCGTGGCCTCGCATCCAAAATGGCAAGCCGCGCGGCCACGGGTAGTTTCGAAATTGGCTCATACAACAGTCAACTCAGTTATGAGTCGATTGGTATTTTGTGCGGCACTTCTTAAAGAGCCTGAAGGCGTTGCGGGTGCTTGCCTCCTTAACCACTTCTTCCCCGAGCCCCTTGCTTGCCGCCACGGCAGAAAGGATATAGGGGAGGTATTTTGAATGGTTTTGCTTGCCTCTGAACGGTGCTGGGGTCAGATAGGGTGTGTCGGTCTCGAGTAAAATTCTGTCTGCTGGCGTCGCCTCGAGAGCCGATCTGACATTGGCGGCACGCGGGAAAGTGACTATCCCGTTATACCCGAGATAGGCTCCCATCCCAAGCAAGCTCTCTGCCATCGCCACTGTTCCGGTATAGCTGTGAACCACAAAACATCCCCCATCCCCTGCAAATCCGGAAAGAAGAGAGCAGGCATCATGATAGGCGTTTTCGCAGCCGTCCTTGTCGCGGATATGGATGACAGCGGGAAGGCCAAGACATAAGGCGGCATCCAGAAGTTGCTCGAATATAAAGATTTGCGATTTCCTATCTGAATGCTCATAGTAATAGTCGAGCCCCATTTCACCGATGGCCACACACTTAATATCCTTTGCTAATTCCGCAACGAACGAGATGTCTTCGAGATATTTGGCTGAGTCGTGGGGGTGGATGCCGGCGGCGAAGAAGGCATTTACGGATTGTGAGGCGAATTTTTTTGCAGCGACAGAAGTTTCATAGTCACCGCCTATGCACAAGAGATGACCCACCCCAGCCTCCTCGGATTCGCGGCGGTATGTTTCGGCATCCCAGCCCGGCTCAAAATGGAAATGTGTCTCGAAAATAAACATTTTCAAAAAAATGTTGACAATTCTTTTTTATGCAATATATTACTTGGTTTGACAAAATCAACTAGCGGGCATACGTAGTAAAAAAATTAAAAGAAAAGGAGTGTGCAGATGCCTAACTACACGAGTGTTTTGAACGAGGAGATCGCGAGGATCGCAAAGCGCGAGGTCAAGTCGGCTTTCGAGCCGTTGGCTGCGAGGGTGATCGAGCTGAAGAAGAAATGTTCTGAAAGTGCGAAAAAAGTCTCGGACATTGCATCGAAGCTTGAAAAGCTTGAAAAGGAACTGGGGCTCGAGGACATGATCACGGTTACTGTTTCCGAGGAGCAGCTCGACAAGGCCAGGGTTTCGCCGAAGTACATTGCCAATGTGAGGAAGAAGTACTCGCTCAGCCGAAACGAGATGGCACTGCTTTTGGATGTCAATCCCAATTCCGTCTACCTTTGGGAGAACGGGAAGTCGAAGCCGAGACAGGATGTCAGGGGCAAGATCATACAGCTACGCGAGATGGGCAAGCGCAAGATCAAGGAGCTTCTCAGCCAGTTTGTTGTCGAGGAGCCGAAAAAATAGCGATGCCAGAAGGATCGTATTCAACAGGCTTGACGCACGCAGTCTTGACCGTCTCCAGGTCCGGCATGCGTGCGTGGTTTTTGGCTCTCGCCTTTGCGATGTTCGCATCCTGTTCGGCCGTTGCCGACAGTCTCGTCGTCTTCGACGGCGGCAGCGTGTCTGGAGGCGAGGGTTTCGCACTTCCCTCGGGGATATCGAAATTCGAAGTTTCGCGACAGAACCCCTTCAGGAATGCCGAGCATCTGGACTACGATCTCAAGATATCTGACGGCTGGGCTGGGGGAGGCTGGAACTGGCGTTCATGGGAGGGTGACGGGGACGACATCAGCGGATTCAGCGAGCTTTCTTTCCGCATACGCCTTAACACTTTGATGTTGAAGGATTTGACTTTCCAGCTGACATCGCGTGAACGTGGCTCTCACGACGGGATGGGTAGAAAGGTGTCTGTTCTGGCGCTGATCATGAAGCGCGGCGAGTATGTCGAGGTCAGGATTCCGGTATCGAGCCTTTTGGGCGGGACTCTTGACGAGAGGGCTGTCTGGGGTTTCAATGTCGGGGTGTTCCCCCAAGCCGACTCCCGTTCCGAGGACTGCCGCATTCAGATTGACATGATAGAGTTCAGAAGATAATCCATGGCTGTATGGCGGACATGAAAATATCTCCTGCTTACCTTGCGGTTTCAATATTGCTTCTGATCTGGCTGGTTTCTGGCTGGTCGGCGTTGATCCAGCTCAGCGGCGGGCGGGCAAGAAGGATTGAGGCCAAGAACCGAGAACTCTCCAGAAAAATGGAGGAGTGGATCGACAATAAACAGTGCTACGAGACGATATTCAGGTTTCTTGTCTTGATAGCTGTTTCTTGCCTGGCACTGGCCGTCTACCACGTGATCAAGACTTATACTTTGTCATTTCCCCTTGAGGTTAGGGTTGTGGTTTTCCTTTCTGCGCTGGTATTATGCATTATTCTCGCCGAGGCCGTTTCGTTGTTGATTGTGAAGAACTACGACATAGCTTTGCTGTCGTTCACCATGCCGTTGGTCAGGATGCTGGGGCATTCGCTCTTGTACCCTGTTGTGTTGCTGTCGAGGATTCTTGGGGGCAAGAGTGACGAGTATTCTTTTGGCGAGAACGGTGAAGGAAGGGCTACAGCCGAGGACGAGATAATGTCTCTGGTGGAGCAGGATGTCGAGGATTCCGGCAACGGCACTGGCTCGCTTGAGGATGACGAGCGCAGAATGATAAGGGGGGTGTTCGATCTGGATGACACCGCGGTGAGGGAGATCATGACGCCAAGGGTGGATGTAAAGGGGATATCCACAAACTCCTCGACTGAGGAGGCCATAGCTCTGATAAAGGAGAGCGGGCACTCGAGGATCCCGCTGTACGAGGACTCGATAGACAACATACGAGGAGTTTTGTATGCCAAGGATCTTCTGGGCAAGGAGAAGGTGTCCGGCGAAAATCTGCTGCAGCTGGCGAGAAGACCCTTTTTCATACCCGAGACTAAGGAGGTAGGGGACTTGCTCAAGGAGATACAGCTTCGCCGCAACCATTTTGCGGTGGTGATTGACGAGTATGGCGGTACGGCTGGGATTGCCACGCTTGAGGACATAATCGAGGAGATCGTAGGGGAGATCCGCGACGAGTTTGACCACAACGAGCACGATACGCCGATGCATGTTGCGATGCCCGACGGATCCTACGTCTTCGATGCGAGGGCTCTTATCAGCGATGTGAATCTGATGCTTGACACAGCCATTCCCGACGGTGAGGAGGTTGACACCATTGGGGGCTATGTATGCGGCGAGCTGGGGCATATCCCCGTTCCCGGCGAAGAGGTGTCGACCTGCGGGGGAGAGATATGCATCAAGGTCCTGAAGTCCGACAGCAAACGAATACTCAAGGTAGGGATATCTAAAAAAGGATGACTTCTGATCCGATTTCAAAACTCTGCGTGGACGGCGTTGGGAGCGCAGGCTGTGCCTTCGCCCCAACCATCTGGGCGGCAAGCGTTTTTGGCGTGAATGCCACGCCGGAGCGCTCGGGACAGACCAAGAAGGCATGCCCGCTTCCGCATTGGCGTGGCCCCGCATCCAAAACAGCAGGCCGCGCCTGTTTGCGTGCTCCGCACAGGCAGGCGGCCACGGGTAGTTTTGAAATTGGCTCTCCTGACAAAGTGCCTGAAATCAGGAACATTCACAAGATGGCGTTGACAGCTTCATTTAGGTTGATATGACTGCGCTGGTGTTGTCGTCTCTTTTTTTTGTCTTTCTGTTGCTTTCTGCAATATTCTCGGCATCGGAGACGGCGCTTTTCTCTTTGAGCAAGGCGCGTCTGTTGTCATGGGAGAAAGATGGCATGGCTTCGCGCAGGGCGGCGAGCCGTCTCATGCGCTCATACAACCGAACACTGATAACTCTTGTCATGGGCAACATGTTCGTCAATTCCGGGCTTTCGATCTCGGCCAACGAATTCTTTTCGCGCATGCACATTTCTCCTGCGGCATCCATGGCAAGCTCAGTGTTCAGCGCGGTGGTGCTGCTTTTGCTTTTCGGGGAGGTCACGCCGAAAACAATTGCCCTTGCACACGCCGAGGGCTTCTCGCAGAGAATCGCCTATCTCGTGACGGCGTTGCGGAAGATTCTGCACCCTTTGATTTTGCTTCTCGAGAGGGCTTTTTCACTTGTTTTGGACATGCTGGGTAGGGGTATTTCGTCGCCTTTGAGTCCCGAGGAGTACTCGACTTATCTGGACATGGGTCTTTCGATCGGGGCGTTTTCTGGAAGCGAGACCGAGATGCTTCACAATATTCTGCTGATGAGGAAGTCCAGCGTTTCCTCGATCATGCGGCCGCGAGTGGACATTAAATGTGTCAAGAAATCTATGTCCGCACGAAAGATTTCAACATTTATAGCCAAGAGAAAGGAGCATTATTATCCGGTGGTGTCTGCCGATGTGGATGATGCTGTAAGCTTTCTTTCAGCAAAGGATTTTTTTCTTCTTCCGCGGGACCATCGGGGAAAATGGTTGCGGGAGGCAATCTTCACAGCCGTGTTCATCCCGGAGAACGCCAGCCTGACCAGGACCCTGGCCGAGATGAATTCCAAACGTGTGCCCGCCGCACTGGTTGTTGATGAGTTCGGAGGGGTTACAGGATACGTTACAGCCAAGAGCATTTACTGCTCGCTTATAGGGGAGATCAGGAGCGAGCACGAGTCTCAGGATTGGCAGATCAGGCAGGTCTCTGACGGGAAGTGGCTCATCAGCGGGATGGTATCCTTGAAGGGTGTGCAGGAAGTCACAGGCGTCGAGTTCAATGGTGTTTTGGCGAACACCCTGAACGGGCTGTTCCAGGAGTTGAACGAGGACATCCCTAAAGTCGGCGATATCTTCAGTTTCGGGAACTGCAGCATCCATATTATCGAGGTCGATGCCAACAGGATATTCAAGGCCGAATTGATGCTTTTGGAATCACAAGGTCGATGCGAGGAGTTCGCCGGAAAACCGGGTGATGCAAAATGAACTATCTTGTCTGCACGATAATTATTGTGATGGTGATGTCGTTTTTCAGCGGCATGGAGATTGGTCTGCTTTCCTTGCGCAATACCCGTGTAAAGCATGCGGTCAAACAGAATATTTGCCGCGCCAAGATCTTAGATTTCTTCATCTCTAATCCCGGTTTGATGCTTGCAACGACGCTTATCGGGACAAATATCTGCGTGGTTTCTTCCGCGAACTCTGCTATACTCGCGGCAAATTCATTCGGGTACACGGGCCCGGGAGCCATGCTTTTTGTCGCGTGCGCCATGACTTTACTTCTTGTTTTTGCCGAGATAACCGCGAAGGACTGGTTCAGGCAATCCCCGTTTGAACGGTGCATGTTTTTCGCATATCCTCTGTACGTGGCCTATATTGCACTTTTTGTGCCCATGAGGTTGATTTCCGCTGTGAACGCTGTTGCGATCAGGCTGTTTTCGGGCAAGCCCAAGGGCTGGGACAGCACGCGTGGGCTTGTGAGGGAGGATTTCAGGACGCTTTTGCGCGAGAGCGAGTCTGCGGGGTCAGTTGACCCTGAGGCTGCCCAGATACTTGACAGAGCTTTGGGATTTCATTCTCTTACTGTCGCCGACATTGCCTGTCCTGCGGGGGATGTTGTCACTGTTGTTCCTGGGCTTACCTTGGAGGAGGCGGCCTCCGTGTGCCGAAGGACTGGAAAGTCCAGACTTCCTGTGGAGAGTGGCGGCGGCAACGGATGGGAAGGGGTGTTCTCGATATATGATGCAATATTCGATACCCCCGAGGATGAATGGGATTCGAGATATGTCGGGGACTTCATCCGGCCTCTGGAGAGTGTTGATGCTGGTGATTCGCTCAACGATGTACTTGCCAAGGCCCGTATATCCGAGTCGAATCTTCTGGCCGTCTACGATCTGGGAGATACTCGACTTCCCGTCGGCATCGTCACTGTGTCCGACATAGACAAGATACTCTTCGGCAGGGACAGCTAGCTCGTCTCCTGAGCGCAGACGGGTTAGATCTCGTCGAATAGCAATGGTTGGATGTGTGTGTTGTTTGGTGTTTCGTGTGGCAAGGTTTTCCGAGGTGGTTTTGCGTTTTTTTTCTGGTGGCTGACTGCTAGAGCTGGCTGTCCTGCCTCGGCCATTGCGTTGTTCTCGAGGTTTTCCAGGATCTCGTTTGCGCGTTCGATCACCTTGTCCGGCAGTCCCGCGAGTTTCGCGACGTGGATACCGTAGCTTTTGTCGGATATGCCGGGGAGGATCTGCCTGAGGAAAATGATCTTGTCGCCATATTCCCTGACTGCGACGTTGTAGTTGCTCACGCCTTTGCAGGTGAGGCTCAGCTCCGTGAGCTCATGATAGTGCGTGGCGAAAAGTGTCCTCGCACGCGAGGCGGGGTTGTCGTGGAGATGTTCGGCGATAGCCCATGCTATGCTGATGCCGTCGAATGTACTCGTGCCGCGGCCGATCTCGTCCAGCACGACAAGGCTTCTGGAAGTGGCATGGTTCAGGATATTCGCAGCCTCGAGCATCTCGACCATGAATGTGCTCTGCCCGCGGGAGATGTCGTCTGACGCGCCGACACGGGTGAATATCCGGTCTATCAGGCCTATCTCGGCGCTTTTTGCCGGAATGAATGATCCAGTGTGTGCGAGGAGCGAGAGGAGTGCTATCTGGCGTATGTAGGTGGATTTCCCCGCCATGTTGGGTCCTGTGATGATCATCATGGTTTTCTCTTTGCCGTCGAGGTTTATGTCGTTGGGCACGAAACGTTCGTTCGACATGGTGGTGTCAAGCACGGGGTGTCTGCCATCGGCGATCACGAGCCTCTGGTCGTCGAAAATCCGTGGTCTGCAGTAGTTGTGTTTGACAGCGCATGTGGCGAAGCTCTGCAGCGCGTCCAACGAGGCTATGGCGGAGGCGTTCTCCTGTATGCTTGCGGTGTATTGCAGGCATTTTTCGCAGAGTTTCTGGAAGATTTTATTTTCGAGAGCCTTTGACTTGTCCTCCGCGCCGAGTATTTTGTCCTCGACTTCTTTCAGCTCGGGCGTGATGTAGCGTTCGCCATTTGTGAGTGTCTGCTTGCGGATATAGCTCTCCGGTGCCAGATGGACATTGCTCCTGCTTATCTCGATGTAGTATCCGAAGACCTTGTTGAACCTTATCTTGAGTGATTTTATTCCTGTCCTCTGCTGTTCTTGGGTTTGCATTGAGGCGATCCATGATTTGCCCTCCCTCGAGGCTTTACGGAGCTCGTCCAGCTCAGGGTCCAAGCCGGAGTTTATCATCCCTCCGTCCGAGACTGAGAGGGGAGGATCCTCACAAATGGTCCTTTCGATCTCCTCGGCAAGTGATCCGCAGTCGTGCATCCTGCTGCGAATCTCGCAGAAAACCGGAACGTCATGGTGCTGCAGCACGGTTTTGATCTCCGGGACTGTTCTAAGGCTTTCCGCGAGGCTCCGCAGATCTCGGGCGTTGGCGCTTCGGACAGTGATTTTGGCGATCAGGCGCTCGATGTCCTTCACGGGGGCAAGCAGCTCGCGGATTTCGGCAAGTGATACCTGATT
This sequence comes from Victivallales bacterium, assembly GCA_016930955.1. Taxonomy (GTDB): domain Bacteria; phylum Verrucomicrobiota; class Lentisphaeria; order Victivallales; family JAADHT01; genus JAFGFR01. Next base: position 12,705 of record JAFGFR010000188.1, read on the forward strand.
GTCCTTCAATGTTTCCACGGCGCCCTGTCTCTTGAGTATCTCCAGCTTGCGGTTTATCGGACGCAGCAACCATTCCCTGAGCAGACGGCTGCCCATTGCCGTCGAGGTATGGTTTATGACACCGAGCAGGGTAGATTCCTTGGTGCCTCCCGAAATGGTTTCGACAAGCTCCAGGTTTCTTCGGGAGATGTCGTCTATCACCATGTATTCGCCGGTGTGGTAGCTCTTCAATGTGCGTACATGCGACGCGTCCTGGCGCAAATTTTCTGCGGCATATCGCAGCACAGCGCCGGCGGAGCGAATTCCGCCGGGCATGCCGCGGCAGCCGAAGCCGTCCAGAGACAGGACGTTGAAATGGCGCTTGAGCAGCTCCTCGGCGCTGTCCATGCTGAAGACCCAGTCGTCCATGGCGGTAAGGCATATTCTCTTTTTCAATCCGGGGAGGAGATCGGCTTCTGGTGTTTTCTTCATGAGCGACTCGGGTAGCAGGCATTCCCGTGCATCGAGTCTTTTCAGCTCGCCCTCCAGCTCGTCTTGTCCCCTGACTTCGGTTAGCCGGAAATCCCCGGTGCTGATGTCTATGCAGGCCAGTCCCCAGGAATTTTTGTCCATGCATGCGGCGGCGAGGAAGTTGTTCTGTCCCGGCGACAAGACCGACGAGTCCAGTACCGTGCCGGGGGTTATGACCCTTGTCACGGCACGCTTGACTATCCCCTTGGCCAGCTTGGGGTCCTCCATCTGCTCGGCGATCGCCACTTTGACTCCTGCATCGAGCAGACGCGGGAGATAATTGTCGAGAGCGTGGAAGGGCACGCCGCACATGGGCACTCCGGCACGCTTGGTCAGCGCTATGTCCAGCAACGGCGCTGCCCTCGAGGCATCCTCGAAGAACATCTCGTAGAAGTCACCCATCCTGAAGAGTAGAATCGCCTCTTCCGGTATTTCCGCCTTCACCAGGCGGTACTGCTTCATCATCGGTGTCAGCGATGCCTCGCCGCTCATCTGAAAATCCTCCCAAAGCCCTGAATAAAAATTTACTCGATCTTGCCGACCTTGATGTTGGCCTCGGCCGAAGTCTGTATCTTGTCTATGCCGCCGTCCTTGATCCAGACTATCCGGTCCGAGACGACGAGCATCTTGTGGTCGTGTGTGGCGGTTATCACGGTGACGTTGTTCTCGATGGAGAGCTCCTTGAGCAGGGATATGATCTCCTCCCCGGTCTTGAGGTCGAGGTTGGCGGTGGGCTCGTCGGCGAGGATAATAGCCGGGGTATTGGCGAGAGCCCTTGCGACTGCCACTCGCTGCTGCTGTCCGCCGGAGAGCTCATCGGGTTTGTGGTGCATCCTCTCGCCGAGGCCGACTCGCTTTAGAACCTCCTTCGCCCTCTCGACGGCCTGGTTGTGGGGGACGCCGCAGAATATCAGAGGGAGAGCCACGTTCTCGATCGCATCGTATGCAGGCATGAGGTTGTAGCTCTGGAAGACATAGCCTATGTGGTTGCCGCGGAAGAACGCGAGCTGTCTTGGGGACAACTTGGTCAGGTTGACATCTGCGACCTCCACATAGCCAGATGTGGGGGTGTCGAGTGCTCCCACCATGTTGAAAAGCGTGCTTTTGCCTGACCCCGAGGGACCCATCACGGAGATGTACTCGCCACGCATTATGTCAAGCGATATGTCCTTGAGCGCATGGACAACGATCTTGCCTAGATTGAAAATCTTGTTCACTGATCTGACTTTGATTAGAGCATTGTTATCCATGAATTCAGACCTTAGTTTAGAAGGGTAGTTGAATGACTGCCTTGCTGAGGAATGTAATGCCCACGCATGCGACTGTGATCAGGCCCATCCCGCAGGTGAATCCCGCGACCAGGACGGGGACGTATTGTCGCCACATCAGTCCGAGTTTGCGCTGGAAATAATAGCGTCCGATGAGTGCACCTATCATCTGCGGGAGGATTGCCTGGGGCAGGCTCTGCCCCAGCCCCCTTACGACGCCATAGGTCAAGAATATCGGCGCGCCGGCAGAGCTGAGTATGCCGAAAAGCAGAACTCCGAACCCCCCACCGGTAGCGAGATACGACCAGTTGAAGGCATCTTCGAAAAGCGAGAACTCGCCGAGGGTCGAGGAGAAAATGATCGAGTTGTTCTTTGCCTGCAGCTCCCACATCTTCTGTGCGAAGGGATACATCGCGGAAGGCACCTCCGCGAGTCCCCATATGAAGCTTGCGAAGAGAATGGAGCTGACGAGGATGATGGGGTAGAGGATTCTGGGTCTTCCAGATGCTCTTGAAGGATGTCCCGGTGAGCTCGCATTGTCTGTACTCGACGACTACTCTGCCGTAGTTGGCCATAGGGAGCGGGAGGAACCATACACTGACGCCGCCGGTGTATCCGCTGAGTATCAAGCTGGCCTCGCGGATCATGGGTATCTCGACGATTTGGCCGGCAATGCCCTCGAGCCTGGAGGTGACGTAGCTTATCAGCGGCGTGTAGACGAAGCCGAAGAACAAGAGGACAAGCATTACACCCGTATGCCAGCTTATCAGGTAGCCTGAGACAAGGATGTAGGCCAGTGTCACGATGAAGTAGCATGACATGATGAGCCATGGCCTGATGTCCCCGCGCCCCGGGGGGACGGAGGTCGGAGACACCGTCACTGCCGCGATCCTCTTTTGCTTCCTGTTGTGCCTGATGTTGGAGAATACCTCCCAGAAGCCTGCGGCGGCGATCGCCAGGGAGACCCCGATGGTGAAGCTGAAATAGAAGTCCACGTTGTTTTTGAAAGTGGTCTCGATGAGGTCGTCTCCGGGCAACCACGAGCTTAGTATATGCCATCTGTATAGCAGAGGGTTGGCGACGAAGGTTACGATCATGGCGATGAAGCTTCCGAGCATCGCGTAGAAGGGCAGCACCATTCCTATCAGGACGTTCGTGAGGTCCCAGGTGATGCCTGTGGCGACGGCGGGGAAAATTTTCTGTGTGTTGTTTGTGAGGTCTACGAAGGGTATGGGGAAGATGGTGATCGGGTTGCCGGTGATAGTCCCTGTTATGATCGGTAGGCCCATGTATATTGCGCCGAAGAAAAGCCCTATCGCACCACCTATGGAGAAAACTCTCCATCTCCATGATTTCTCCTTTTTGTCGGCATCCTTCTCGTCGATGTCCTCTGCAAGCGCGAGTATGCCCTGTGCGCCGATGGGGGCCATCGGGAAAGGCAGCTTCTCGATGTCGCTGGTCAGTCTGAAAAGCCCGTAGCCGAGGACGAGATTGTTGAGCCTGCCGAAGAATGTCCCGAAAATTATGATCCCGATGGCGGGTATCCAGTCGCGGTGCAGGAATGTCCTGACGGCATACGAAGACGACTCGATCGCCGGGGCGAACCAGTGGGGAAGGTGCTCGGCAATGCCGTATGCCGTGGCGGCGGAGCTTCTGAGGTAGAACTGGTTCCATATCAGGCCTGAGAAAGGCATCTGCATGGCGGCGCCGGCCATGTAGAACAAGACGAATATCTCCGATTTTTTTAGATGCCTCTGGGCGCGTCTGGCGACCTCGAGGAAGAGTATGACTGTGACCCATTGCGCTGCGGGTCCGATGTTCATGGCGCCGGCAAGGAGCCCCATATACAACGAGCCCGGAATCATGACCAGGGCTATGAATATTGCACCCAGGAGCGATATCCAGTTGAATCCGTCCTCGAATGTCGAGGGCACGGTCATCAGGTTGCGCAATTCCTCTATGCCCTTGTCCTGGCGTCTTCTGGGTGTTTTTTCAGGGATGTCGGACATTATTCGCTGCCTCCAGTGGCTGTTTGACGAGAAATTATTTTTTCTTTAATGCGCAGTTCCGCGCTAGTTTTGTTGCGGTATGTCTCCATGACAGAAGCTGGTATTGAGCGCCATATCAGGAACTGCTTGCGGAGGTCGTCCAGGAGAATCTTGTTGAGCCGTTGCCAGTCCCTGGGCTGTCCGGAGAGCCTTGTCAGCTTGAGCTTGACCTCATCTATGCCGGGTATCTCGCTTGGCGCGCTGCTCAGCTCGAATTTCTGAGTGACGCCGAGGTCGAAGGGTGCGAGAGCCAGTTCGGACTTCAATCCTATCCCGCCGGAATCAGTTGATGTAAGGCGCGTGTTCACGGACATGAAGACACCGAGGCTGGTGTCTTGGAAGTGGTCGAAGTGCTCCTTGAGGAAGCTCACGACCCCGATGATGTCGTAGGCTGAGACGGTGAATGGGAAGACGATATGGAACTCGTCGCCGTCTGGCTTGGGTATTTTCCAAGAGCGCAGTATCCCGGGGTTGGCGCTGCGTGATGCCTTGATTGCTGGATATATCGCCGAAAGCATGACGGTGGTCATGACGATGAGTATTGTGACGATTGAGTTGGTGGATGAGTAGTTGATTTCCGGGACGACGGCCAGGTCGAATGCCGCGAGAACCTTCATGACCTCGAGCAGAGCCTGGGCTATAAGATATCCCCCCATGCCGCCCACGATGGAGAACACGAGTGCCTCCGCGAAGAAGAGGCTCGCGACATGTGAGGGTGCAAGCCCGACTGCGCTGAAAGTGTATATTTCCCTTTCGCGGTCGGCCACGGAGCCCAGCATAGTGCCGAAGACCACCAGACCTCCAAGAACTATCGGCATGAGCAGGTCCCTAGCCCCGCTGGCCGCCAGGACGGTACCGAAGAAATGCCAGTACACCCCTCGCCCGCGTGTGCCTGCGACCGGAGTCTGGAGCATCCTGGCGGCATCCTCCGCGATTACGCTCGCCTCTTCGTTGCTTCTTGTATATAACGTTATCGCCCTGAGATTTGCGCGCATGGCCCGTGCTGCCTCGGCGGATACGGCGACGACGCTGTCGACTGGAAGGACTTCCCATGACTGTCCGCCCATCGCCAGGCTATCCTCTTCGTCCTGGGTCACGTTCAGCCCTTTCATTGCGTCGAAGTCCACTGGAAGTATACTTGATCTATCCATGTCTATTGCCGATGCCATGTCGGTCGGGTTGATAAAAGGCGCGACGACCATTCTTCTTCCGTTGAGCAGCACCTCGTCTCCCGGCTCAACCTGCATGGACTTTGCGAGCGACTGATTCATCCAGACTAGTGAGGAGAACTCCAGAGATTCGGGGGCTTTGAATACAGAGGCCAGATCCTCGCGCTGGGAGAGTTCCTTCTCCGATATGCCGAGGATCCCGCTTATATTGGCCGGGTGCATCCCGTCGCATCTGACCAGAGTAGGCCTTATGACGCTGTCGGCGGGCGGGGTGACCCAAAAACGTGGGGCTATGACGGCCTTCCCGCCCCAGCGCCCCTCGATCACATCGAGGATGGAGGGATTGATCTCGTTCCAGTTGATGTGATGGATGAAGACTCCATGGTATGGTGGCAGTGGCGCATGGAAGCGGGTGTTTATCCCAAGTTTGCCGCCGAAGGAAGCGAAGCAGAGTATTGTGAAAGTCAGCAATGTGATGGTGATTGCTGTAAGAGCCGTCCTGACAGGTCTGCGCCGCATCGTTGATATTCCCATGCTCATGGCTGCCATCACTGTGCTGAATCTTGACACGCTTGCTGTATGGACGGTTGAGGCGAGCCCCTGCAGTTGTTTCAGCTCGACCTCGAATTTCTGCATGATAATGAATATGACCATGACTGACAGCACGATGATTGCGAACCCGAGGAATATGATTATCGGGGTGTTGGCCACGGCGAAAGCCGGGTGCGTGAAGAAGAGGATCAGGAATGTGGCGCAGAAGAACGCCACGAACCATGATATCTGCCTGTAGACGTTTGTCGAGCCTATAAGCAGCCTTTCTACGGCGAATGCGAAGGGGACAGACAGTGCCAGGAGGACGAGGACGGACTTCACGAGGTCGTCAAGCATTGATCTGGAGTACTTGTATACCGGCACGCTGGAGAGGTATGACGAGAGGAGTCGCGACTCCCGGTCCGCGGTGGACTTCGCATCTCTGCCCTCGATGAGCAGGTCCTCAGCTCGGGCGTTGATCTCCTCGAGTGATCTGTTGGACGTGCCGGTGCCCCTCATCACCGAGAGGCGGTCCTCGTTGAGAAGGAAGAGGTCGTTGGCCGACATCTTTGCTGTGGAGGGGAAGCGCCAGTCGCCCTCGAGGCTCATCCCAGTGCCATATCCGGCGGTCTCCATCTCTGCCCCCTCTTCTTGGGCGCCGATGTTCAGCGCCACTGCCGAGTTCTCGCCGAAGATCTTGATGCTTGATATGCTGTCCTCGCAGTACCAGAACACAATTCCGTCCGTGGAAGTGAAATATGAGCGGTTCCTGATGAGTTCGCTGTTTGTGCGCCCTTCGAGGACCATCGCGGGGCCGGGCTTCATCTGCGGCGGGAGAATCATGGCTCCCGGGACGGATTGGAAAAGGTTGAGCCTGTACCGGACGTTTTCGGAGGAATCCAAGTCCGAGACGTAGAGGGTCTTTCCGCGCCCGTCCACGATCATGCCGAAGCCATATTCGGTTTCCCATACCGGACCGTAGCTGATCGTCCCGTTTCCCGCAGCCCTCAGGACCATGAAATTATCGAACGCAATATACTTGTTTGGCGTGTAGATCAGGTTCCAGTTGGTAAGAGGGTTGTAGTAAGCTGGGGTCCTGGGCAAAAGTTGCACTATTGCTCCGGCGGCATTCCTGTTTGCTGTGGAGCTTCCTCTTGTCCTGCGCATGACAAGTGCGCCGGAGTCAACTCTCGTATCCTTGAAGACAGGGTGATTGTACCTGACCTCGGGCATTATGGGCGACTTGGCAGAGAATTCCCCGCTGGAGGCTGCGGTGGCAATGAGGCGCGAGAACTCCCTCATCTGAGTTTGTATGCGCTTGGCGTCCAATTTTTCTATGGTGTCCTCGGGAGTGCCCTCCCTTGGGAACCCGTCCCCGACCGTGCCGAATGCCATGTTGAATATACCGTATCTACCGGCGACCTCTCCGCTGTGGATGAGGAACCTTCCTCCGTATAGCTGCCTGCCGGGCTGGATTATCCCTGTCTCCAAACTGGCAGCGGCATCCTTCAGGGCCCGGCCGGTATCGTTGAAGGTCTGCAGTATCCTGGAGTAGAAGCCCGGCGTGTCGCGGTTCGATCCCATAAGCGAGTCCTGGCCAAAGAATGGACCCCATCTAGGGGTCTCGCCGCCGAAGATTGTAGATACATGGAGGACAATCTGCATTTCGGAGAGGAAGTTGAAGAGCCTTTCGTCGCATTCCAGAGCCTGCATCTCGATCGCGAGTTCCGCAAGTCTGGACTCCACGTCCTTTCTGACGGTCTCGACAGTTTTGGCATAGTAGATGTTATCCGAGAGGGAGGGCATTTCCCTGGTTGCGAGCAATCTTCGGAAGTCGTTGATCTCTATGTGCGGCGGGCGCATCTCGGCAAGCCTTGACTCAATCATAGCGACCCTGTCGTTGATTTCCTCCAGGCGGTCTTTGTTTTCGGCGAGATTGGCGGCGCGCCCCAGCCTTGCCAGCTCGAGCCTTAACCCCCCCATTTCGGCGCGTGAGTTCTCGATCTCCTCGTCGGTGACCAGCCTCAGACGGTCGAACAAGGGTGTGGCGAGGTTCCCGGCATCCCGCATCGGGTTGTCCGAGAGGAGCGTCTTCCTCATGGTGCGCAGGAACTCCTGTTCGCTCTCAAGGCTTGCCCTCCTGTGAGGGAGCCCTATGACGTTCCTCTCCCTCGTGTCTATGGCTCTATAGAAAATCCTGGCCCCCTCATGCCCGCGAGCCTGGTTGTCGAGAAACGCGACCACGATATTCCTTCTGGGCCTGTTCTCGAGCAAGAACTCAGCGGTCTCAATAAGGCCGGCCATGTTTGCCGCGCCCCTTGCGCCGGGCGAGAGGTCGGGAACCTCGCCGAAACTGTCTATATGGGTGGCGATGACAATCGCCTCTTCCGCATTCATGTCGAAAACAGGTTCGGTGCCACGGATCAAGGCTATCACGTTGTTGCCGACCGCAGGAGCCCACGAATGCTCGGCGACAACGGTTGCCCCGGCTCCGTCAACTATCTCCTTCGGGTCGCCGTCAAAAAAGAACCTCGGCAAATTGGTATTGGCATAGGAGTGGAGGCTCTGGCCTGACTCACAGACTGATTCGCGGGTGAATATCACTGCGGATGCACCCATCCTGAAGGCTGTCAGCCAGTTCTCCCCAGAGTTGTAGTCGAGCACCACTATCGAGTCCTTGACATCCCTGTCATTGTAATTAAGGAGGGTTCCTTTGCCGGCTTTGACAATAGTTCCTGAAATACCTTCGGGAGGTGTAGTCGAAGTTATGATGCCGTTTGGACGGAGCGGGTAAAGTTCAAGCCTTATGGCGGAGCCCTCGATCCTGAGCTCCGCCCTGCCCGGGGTAAGCTGTACCGATGGGAATTTCTGCAGGACCACCTCGTCCGCCCCGATCTGTTTGAGCCGCTCAAACAAGTGGAGCGATGCCATCTCGGCATTCTTTGTGCCCGCAAGCCTGTTGCGGGATTCGCAGAATTTCTTCAGGTCCCTGTCGAAGTCAGAGCTCGTCCCATCGGCGGCGTGGCAAACGGACACGGCAAGGCACGCTGCAATGGATGCCGACCGCAGGTGAGCCAGTTTCAAAACTCCGCGTGAACCGCGTTGGGAGCGCATGCCGTGCCTCCGCCCCGACCCTTTGGGCGGCAAGCTCTTCAGGCGCGAATGCCACGCCGGAGCGGTCGGGACAGACCATACAGGTATGCCCGCTCCCGCATCG
>JAFGFR010000189.1 GCA_016930955.1 Victivallales bacterium
CAACCGGATCGGCGCAAGTTCTTCCCGATACGTCAAGAAGCTTGCGGATCACCTCGCGGTGACCCAGATGAACTCCGTCAAAAATACCGAACGCCAACGACACACGCCTCACGCCACGCACCGCCAACGTCTCCAATGAACCAACTCTTTCCATAAAAATGCCAATTCCACTTGTCGTTCAAAATCACTCGGAATCTAGCGATCATTGAGAATTTATCAAACCAAAGAGCTGCAGGCGGACAAGAAAGTTTATCGGCCCTATTGTCTTGCACGGTCCTGTATTCTACGTCCGAATTGCTCTCTTTTTGCCGATCCCGCGGTACGCCGTAGCCAAGAGCTGCTTGTCCCATCCTCCCATGAGATTGTCATCTGAATCGCCACGGGGATATTCCTGCGCTGCTCCTCGTCCCAGTCGCTTTCCCAGATGAGTGAACGGTTGGCATCAAAATCAGCGTACACAAATGACAGGCTTTGCACGCCGGTGGCGATGACCTCGTCGTCTGTGGTGTTGACGGACTCGTCCCAGAAGAGAATAGGAGTATTCCTGTACGATGCGACAAGGTTTTCGCCGTCGAGGTGGAGTTTGATGAATCTCAGTGCGCCCTCCTCGGTGATGTTCACACGGTGAGTCGTGGCGAATATCAACCTGTCCGCCCTGCCGAAAAAGATATTCCGTGTCCGGAGCCGCTCATCCCTCCATTCGAAAGGTATGATGTTGGGGAAGGCCGAGTTCACAATCCTGTCAACCGTGATTAGCCTCCTGAGCTTCTCGCTGCGCTCCTGACTTCTTGTCCAGGTCTGCTGGACGCTGAAAAGCACCGTCCCCGCAATGGTGAACACAAGAAGAAGAATGCCCGCAGCAAGCAACACCTCGACCAAGGTGAATTCTGCCGATGTCGGCCTTTGCTCGATCGGTGGCGCTGATGTACTCATATCAGAGAGCCACTTCATGATCGGCGTGGCCTCGCATCCCCGGCGGCAGGCCGCGCCTGTCTGCATGCGACGCGCAGGCAGACGGCCAAGGGCAGTATCGAAACTGGCTCCAAAACATATAAAGTCATGACACCGCACCGTTGCCCCTGTGGAATCCCGCAACACTGTCGATGATGCCCTCGAGTGAAATCGAGGGCTCCCAGCCTGTAAGCGAGGATATCTTGGAGATGTCAGGGAGCCGGCGGCGCATGTCCTCGAATCCCGCCTCGTAGGCCTTTTCGTAGGGGACATGCTTCGTGGCTGAGGTGCTTCCCACGTGCTCTATGACCATTGCCGCCAGATTGTTGATGGTGGTCTGCCTTCTTGTCCCGATGTTGAAAACCTCGCCGATGGCAGTGTCCGACTTCTCGAGCAGGCGCAGCGCACGAACAGTGTCGTCCACATGGCAGAAACATCTGCTTTGCTCGCCGTCGCCATATATCTGCAGGTCTTCGTTGCGGATAGCCTTCTCGACGAATCTGGGCAGCACCATTCCGTACCTTCCGGTCTGGCGAGGGCCGACAGTGTTGAAAAAACGCGCCACAACAACAGGCAATCTTGAAGAACGGAAATAGGCCATCGCCAGAAACTCGTCAAGCAGCTTGCTGCATGCGTATGACCACCTGCAGTGGGTGGAAGGGCCGATAAGCAGGTCGTCCCTCTCGGAAAAACTGTCCTTCTCGGATTTGCCGTAGACCTCGCTGGTCGAGGCAATCAACAGCTTGGTGTTCTTTCGAACTGCCCCCTTCAGCACTTTTTCCGTGCCATGCACATTGGTTGTTATAGTCCTGACGGGGTCGTGCACGACGAGCTCCACCCCGACCGCCGCGGCGAGGTGGTAGACCATGTCCGAGCGCGAGATGAGGTATTCGAGCTCAGGGAGGTTGAGGATATTGCCCTCGACGACATCGAGAGCGCTGTTCCGTGACAGGTGCTCGAGGTTTTTTCTTGAGCCCGTGGAGAAGTCGTCAACCACGATGACTTCACTGCCTTCAGACAGCAGGTTTTCCACCAAATGGCTGCCGATGAACCCGGCACCGCCTGTGACAAGATATTTCATGTTCTCCTCGTTTGTTGAAGTTGTTCTGCCTCCCCTGCCCTAGCGAGAGGCCGGGAATATCCTGCGAATATGCCTCTCGAATATGTTCTCCTCGACATTCGCGGAGATGATTTCCTGGAATTTGTCGAGAAGCGAGATATAACGCGTACCCATGCCTGCAGCGATCTTGTAGGCCACATGCATAAGCTGCCTGAAGTCCGGGTTGAAGAGATCGCAGCTCGGGTCGTGCGAGAGCGCGGCGGCAAACTCTTCGGCTGTCCATGAGGACACCTCGGCCGAGGCAGGCAGTCGCTCGGGCGAGATGTCTATTACCGTGCTGTACGGAGCGCAAAGCTCTTCAAAATGCCCCAGCGCCTCGGAGTAGATGTTTTTGGCAGCATCAAGGCCCTCCCCGTCTGCCTCGGCAAGGCCGGCAAGCTCTTCGAGCCATGTTGTGCCTGCAGTCTTGAGGTGCAAGCCTGCATCATAGTCCTCCAGGACTTTTTTTATCGCCGGGTAGATAGAGAACTTGTCACTCCCGGAGTGAACGCTGAGCTTCAGGTTTCCCGGAAGACCAAACTCCTCGACAGCATACGCGATCACCGCCACATCATCACTGAACTCCCTTGCGAAATTCGCGACATCCCCGACATAGTCAACCCCCTTGTTGAATCTCCCTGAGAACTTTGGCGCTATGGTCTGTGCTGGTATGCCGCAGTCCGCAACGGCGGCAAGAATGAAAAAAAGCTCGAGCGGTGTCTGCGGCAAGTCGGTCTCGTCCATCGAGACTTCAGTGACAAAGTTCCCGGCTCCCTTGACATCCTCGATCATTCGGTAGATACAGGCAGCCTCCTTGACGGCAAGAAGATACTTGCAGGCAGCCTCGCGGATCGTCTCATCTGTGATAAGCAGCGCCCTGTCCATGCCTGGCAGCTTCAGCTCGCCGACACGGCCGGCATGCTTCTCCGTGAACTTGCGGATATCGCAATCATCGGCCCGCCTCCCCGTGAAATCGGCCACGTCAAGCGTGAAGAAGTCACTGGACTCGATGAAAAGCTCCACGTTCTTGCGTCCGACATGGTCGGCATCAACGAAATACGCGCCCTGCCATCCGAGCTTGTTGACTGCATTGTCGGCCGCGGCACGCACCTCCGGCGGGGATGTGCCTATGGTGCTGTGCTCACGGTACGACTTGTTCCATACAGGGACGACATTTATCCCGCCCTGCGCGGCCTTCACGAACGCCCCGAGCTGCGCAACTCCCTGCCTGCCGAAACGGTCGCCGACCCCCATCGAGTACTTCTCCAGTATCATCTTTCCTCCACAATCATTGCTTTTCCGCCAGCATGCAGTCTATAGGCTTGAGCTGGCTCTTGTTCAGAGGCCGGTAGAACTTCCTCATGTCCGGCCCGGTAATTATCGTCATCCTCGCGGCATTCTCAAGCACCTCCATCCGGTCAAATGCCTGCAGAAGACTATCGCCAAGGGTTATCGCACCATGGTTCCTCATCACCACGCAGTTGGCGGATATTGCGTTTCCAGCAACCTCCTCGGCCAGCCCCGGAGAGCCCATCGGATAATATCTGGCATAGGCTATCCTCCCGAGGACCACATAAGTCTCGACGGTCGCCTTGTAGTCTATCCCGGCTGAGGTCGAGGCAAATGCGCAGACGTGAACGGGATGCGCGTGGACAACGGCATTGACATCTTCACGTGCCTTATATATCCCGATATGCATCCCGGTCTCGATCGTCGGGATGAAAGCCTTTCCAACCACATTGCCGTCGATGTCCACCACGCCAATGTCTTCAGCGGCCATTCTCCCCTTGTCCGTTGCCGACGGCGTGATGATTATCCTCCCGTCAGGCAGACGCATCGAGATGTTGCCCCCGAGTGTCGTCGTGAGCTTCAGCCTGTAAAGACGCCTCATGAAAGAGGCAAGCTCCTTCTTGCACCGCCATGCACAACCCTTGAACCTGTCCTTGCCGCCACTCAATTCCATTTCCCTTCAAAAAATCCTGTCTTGCCAAAAGGTCGAATCTATCCTGTATTCTGAAATTATCAACAACTTTTCCGCAGTCCCGGCCTGACGTGCCCGCGATCCTGACGCGGGTCACACAAAATTTTGAAAATGGCTCTCATGACTGAAGCATTATTCGGCTGTCTCTGGAGGCGAGTTTCTCTATGTCCCGCTCTGATATCTCCTGGTAGCCACAGGGCTCCATACTGAAAGCGGCCCTGCCGCCGGAAAGCTTCGGAAGAGCCTTGCTGAAGCCGAACATCTCCGCAAGAGGCACTTCACATTTGAGGTGCTTGCTCCCCGCGAGAGTCTCAATCTTGTTGATTACAGCGCGTTTGGCCTGGACGTATCCTGTTATCTCGCCGATGGCGCTTTCAGGCGCGATGACATCCAGCCTCACGATCGGTTCGAGTATAACAGTGCCGGAGCGGATAATCTTGTGGAGGGCATCAAGTGTCGCACCGGCGATTATACCCTCGTTCGTCTTCTCGGGATCAGCATCGATATCGAGCAGAGTACCCTTGATGTATATTAGGGGATAGCCCCAGTTCCCGCCAGTTTTGAGGCCATTGGAAAGGCTCTCCTCGGCCGCAGATATCCAGCCGGAAGGAAGCTGTCTGGCCCTCTTTATTTCCGACAACACAAGTATTCCCGAAGGGAGCTTCGGGGCAGGCTCCAGCATAATCTCGACCTTTGCGGAAAGCTCGGTCTCACCGAATGTTCTGCAAAGCTCGCCGGTGACCGATCCGGCCTCTTTTATCGTCTCGCGGAAAGCCACCTGGGGTACACCAAAACGCGCGTCAAGATTGAACTCCTCGCGTATTCTGTGGCTGCTTATCTCGAGATGCAGCTCACCCATCCCCGAGAGCAGCCTCTGCCCAGTAGCCTCGTGTACCCTCAGATGCAAGGTGGGATCCTCCCTGCACAACAACGACAGCACGGAGTCCAGGCGGTCCTTGTCCTTGCTTGACTTCGGCTCCACCGCCATGGAAATCACAGGCTCGGGGAAAGTTATTTTCTCGAGCAGCAGAGGGTGGTTGACGGAGCACAGGGTGTCGCCCGTAAAAACCTCCTGCGGACCTATCAAACCAACAATGTCGCCCGCCTTAGCCTCATCGATCGGCTCGACATTCTTGGCATAAAGGCCCAGCAGTCTCTTTATCCTTACCTTCGCCCCTGTCCTGGGGTTGCTCAGGGTATCGCCAAGCTTGACCTTCCCGCTGTAGACCCTTATATATAGCAGGTCGGCACTTTCCCCGGCTACGACCTTGAACACAAGAGCCGAGAAGGATTCGTCTGTCACCTCTATTGTAACAGCCTCCCCCGACTTCGGTGACAACGCCGGGAACCTCCCGATGTCCAACGGGCTTGGAAGATACTTGTTGACTGCATCCAGCATCGGCTGGGTGCCGATATTTTTCTTTGCCGAGCCCGCGAGCAGTGGGACAAGCTTGTTGGCGATAGTCAGCCTGCGAATCTCTCGCTCGAGCATGTCCCTCGGGATATCACCACCATCGATGAAAAGCTCTGCAACGTCGTCGGAGAGGTCGGAGAGCACCGAGATCATCTCTTCCCTGAGCGCACTGGCCGCTTCCAGAACATCTTCGGGAATTTCCCCCGATTCAATTTCACACCCATCATCACCCTTGAAATAAAGCGCCTTCATTTCAAGGAGGTCAACGAGCCCGGAAAATTCCGATTCAATACCGATCGGCATTTGCAAAGGGCAGATGCCTACGTCTGGGAATTTCTCGCGGATATCATCCTTGATCCTGACAAAAGATGCTCCCAGACGGTCAAGTTTGTTTATAAACGCGAGCTTGGGCACCCCATATCTGACCGACTGATGCCAAACTTTCTCGCTCTGCGCCTCGACACCCTCGACCCCGCTGAAAATCACCACCGCCCCGTCTATCACACGCAACGAACGCTCGACCTCGGCTGTAAAATCTATATGCCCCGGGGTGTCAATCAAGTTGATCCTGCAAGTGCGCCCAGCACAAGTCCAGTCGAAACAGGCCGCAGCAGAAATTATGGTTATCCCACGTCGCTTCTCCTCGGAAAGATAATCCATCACCGTATTGCCGCTGTCTATGTCCCCTATGCGGTGGGTCTTCCCCGACAAATACAAAAACCTCTCGGATGTCGTCGTCTTGCCAGCATCTATGTGCGCAATAATACCTATGTTGCGAATGGAGGCAAGATCATCAATGCTGTTGTCGATTGGTTTGGACATCGGTTCTCGCGGATTGCCGGATATGTATCCCATATCCTTTGTTTTCCCTTGTGATATGGCCAAAGGTGCCTACTGCTTGACCTCAAGTCTGTCTTTGCCCACGACCGAGATTGCCCTTTGGTTGGTCACAACGAGAGCCCTGCGGCTGCCCTTCTTCCCCAATAGTATGGCGGCGATAAACACCGTAACGCATATGACCCCGACAGCCCCGGCGGCGATGGGCATCCCCCCTATCATATCGTTGGCTATTCCAGCCGCCCCGGAAATTATTACCGAAACGGCGACTAAAACCGCAGTCCCGATGGAGGATCCCGACGACTCCCTCACCCCGACAAGCTCCTCTCCCTTCTTCAACATGACGTTTGCCCAGGCCGGTAAATCCGACAAATCCGGCGCGGGGCCGCCGGAGGGAGCTGCGGCAGCAGGCGGTGCAGGCCGCTGGGGCACCGGGGCAGATGCTTTTGAAGCCGCAGGCGCTG
>JAFGFR010000190.1 GCA_016930955.1 Victivallales bacterium
TAAAAAGTCACTGCTCCAAAAGGCCTCCATACGCTATGCCGAAAGACATGAATCACGCGCTAAAAAGAAGGCATCTACACCTGCGACGATCCACTTCCGCCTGAAATTCGCCGCGGCGGCATCGCTATGCATGATCTCTCTAGCCGTCAGTATCATCTCGGCATCATCCTCGGGCACGGGTGAATACACCTACGGCGCGAGGACAATGGATGTGAGCCAGGGAAGGGAGCGCAACGCTTCGGACTTCATCAGGAATATCGTCATGTATGCCGACGACGAGACCACGTTGCAGAATTTCCTCTCACCCGGGTTCCCGGAGTCCGAGCTGCATAATCTGCGCTCGACATTCACCAAGCTGAAATCCCCCGCGCTGGAAACCAATTGCTTCTCGGCAACGACAAAGGAAAACGGCAGATCATCCTTCGGTTTCGAGTGCAGATCGCCAAGCACTTCCGCAATCCTCGCACTGGAACTCGACAACAGCCGGTTCGAGATAACAGGCATCGTCTTGACAGACTGAAAATCACACATATAAAAAGGAGCCGTGGAAATATGGGTATTGGGAAAAAAAATAAGGCATTTACACTTATCGAACTGTTGGTGGTGGTCGGTGTCATAGCGATACTACTCGCATTGACCTTCCCCGCCTTGTCATATGTGAAAAACCTGGCCAAACAGAGCTTCTGCCTCAACAACATGAAGCAGCTCGCGCTCGGATTCAACCTCTACGCCAACGAGTATGACGGCACTATCGTGCCCGGCAGGTTCGGCGGGTTTACCGCCAGCGGAGAGAGCGGAAAGGTTGCCTACTGGGTCGGGAACGGCTACAAATACCGCCCGAGATGGTACGCACAGCTCGGCGCGGCCGTAAAAATGTACCCTTTCAGCAATCCAAGTCCATTGCCGGCCGACGACAACACCCAGCTTGTGGACAACGACGCCTTCCTGTGTCCTGCGCCGGAAATAAAAATGGCCAACGGACGAAATTTCGGATACGGATACAACTTCCAGTTCCTCGGCAACAACCGGGGAAACCAAGCCAAAACAGACTATGTCAACTTCCCAGTAAAAATAGCAGACATAAAAGCCGACACCGTCTGCTTCGCCGACTCTATGGGCACCGCAGCAGGAAACGCCGAGAGAAGACCATACGACGAAGGGCAGCTCACCTACTCCGACGGCAAGACTGCCGGACTGGATAAAATCGGCAACCACGGGTGGGCACTCGACCCCCCGAGACTCATTGACGGACTGAGCGACTTCTGCGACAACGACAACCGCGGTGCCATCAACCGCTCCGCCCCAGACCCCAGACACCCGGGGCTCCGAACGAATGTCGCATTCTGCGACGGCAGCGCCCAGTCATTCAAACTGGACGAGCTGGGATACGAGATACCCGGAACCTTCACCAGATTCCGCGGCGCCGTAGGCCTAAATGGCAACAACTCCATGTTCTCCGGCAAAGGCATGGATGTCCTGCCGCCCCCGAAGTGAAGTGCGCACGAGATATTTGCATGGCGGAGAGAGTGGGATTTGAACCCACGGTAGAGTTTCCCCTACACAGCATTTCCAATGCTGCGCCTTCGACCGCTCGGCCATCTCTCCCGAATATCTGGAGCGGGTGAAGGGAATCGAACCCTCCTAGCCAGCTTGGGAAGCTGGAGCATTACCACTATGCTACACCCGCGAGGGACAGTGTAGGCGGGATACTCGAGTCCCGTCTTTGCACACCCCGTCCGGGCGGGTAATCTACAGTAAGCTTGCGAGGTTGCAAAGATGAAATCCGAAAAATATCGAATATCCTCACCCTAGAGCTGTTCTTCGGCTAGGAGCAGGAGGCAGCAGAGAGCAGAGGCACGCCATCTCTTTATGCTGTTTTTTACCCACAGATTCTGCGGAAGAGCCGTTTTTTAAAATATTCACCGAAGGGACGGGGTTCGGTGAATATTTACCCTGTGTGACTGACTTCTGTGAGATATCACGCGGAACCCTTTCGTTCGAAAAAAAACGGAATGGAACTTCCACGACCGCGGTGTCAACGGGTTCCTTTTTCATCATGGAGACAAGCAGATCACCCATCTTCCGGGCATACTCATCAGGGTCAATCTCGATAAAACTCACAGGAAAGGGAGCAAAGACACCCGAACCCTTGTTGGCATGCGCAACCACCATCAAATCGTCAGGGATCCTGACTTTCAGCTCGCACATTGCCGCAATCGCATCTCGGAAAAGGCAGTCATCAGTGATCAGCAGGCCATCCGGCTTCTCCTCGGCACTCAGCCATATCTCGCGAAACGACTCCCATCCCACACCGGGTTCGGTGGGCTTCAGATCATTCCTGAACCAACATTCCTGCAATTCAACACCAAGTCCCTTGAGGATGCCAGCGGCAGTCTTGAACAGCAACGGTTTCTCCAAATCCTCCCAGGCCATAATGGCGATCTTTCGCCTTCCCGCCTCCACCAGCCGCTCCAGACCAAGCCGCAGCATCCCCAGCTTGTCATACATCACCCCGTGTTTGTAGAACGGGAACGGCCCCACAACCGGTGTCCGGCGCTGCCGGAGGCATCCCATCCACTCCTTATGCGGCAGCACATCAATCACCGCCAGTCCCTGAAGGCGATCCTGGCGCACATCGTCTAAAAAGTCCATGCAGATCAGCTTGTTTTTCACCTTCCGCGACTCATCCACAAACCCGATATATACTTTCGTCCTATAACCGATGTCCTCCATCTGCGCCTTCAGAGTGGAGCAGACGCGTGAATAAAAATATCCCGCGCCCGGCCTTCCCATGTAATAGTTGACCAGAATTCCCGCATGCCGTGCATTCTCACGGTTGGCGACATATACACCGCTTCCCTGCCGCGACACCAGCCACCCCTGCTGTATCAGGCACATCATGACTTTGCTGACCGTGACGGTGCTCACCGAAAAACGGCTGGCCAATTTCCGCACGGAAGCCAACCTATGCCCTGCCGGCAAAACTTTAACTTCTTCCAGCAGTCTCTCCGCCAGTTGATCACTTAGAGTCTCCTGTTTGAAAATCGCCATAGTCTTTATACTCCAGTCATTCGAGAGATATCTCTGATGGCCTTGGAATTCTTTCCCCGTTGACCAGCAATTCATGTTTTGAAAAATCCGCCACGACCTCCGTCCCATCGGCATAGACGGTCTTGAAGGTATCAGGCCCGAGACGACGATAATCGGTCATCTCCAGCGTCTTCAGGTAACCGAAGCGCACCACGCTGAGCTCGTAATTTGCCTTGAACGCGGCGATCAGCTGGTCATCCAGCACGGGAAACGTTCCAGGACGTGCGCACCATTGTGTACGCGGCTGTCTTCCCAAAAGTATGTTCAGCATCACATCATCCCAAAGGTCTCCATGTCCCTCAAGAATGATCAGGTCATGCAGTGCCAGATTCCAGAGAGGAACCGCTTCATCGCACATCTCGAGTATGGGCCAATCCCACTTTGTCGTGTCGACGTGATGATTCCATCCTGTGGTGCAAATGGCATCCGCGTCAACTACGGTATAGAGGAATGCGCATTCAGTCTGGGCCGCGCCGAAGATGCTTTTCATCGCCTTCAATATCCGGGAGATCCCGCGGGCGTGACAGGAACGTGGCCCACCTAGCTTCGGATGGTAGTTCACCTCCAGCGGATTGCCCATCGCATCGCAGTAGTAGAGTCCGCGCACTCCCAGTTCCTGCATCTTGCGCATCTGCCCTTCGACTCGTTCCTCGGGCAGGTGCAGTGCCGAATGACGGTACTGTTTGCCGCCCGCCCACCAGCCGCATACCAGCGGGTTTCCGTCCATCCCATGGATTACCCAGTCGGCATTGAAATCGGGTGAGATTTCATATGCGTCAATATAGTTGTCGTGGACTGACATGTTGAAGCCAAGGCTGTTCCCGTACGCCATCAGATCACGGAATCCTGCTTCCCCTCCTATCCTTTCATCTGGCGGAAGGCGGGTCGGATACATTCCGTCATGACCGCGCGGATTCCATCCAGTCATCTCAACCAGGATATTGTTCAGTCCGGCATCGTGCAGTTTCTTCAGGCATTCCTTCGCTTCGGCACAGGTCATGTAAATATCGAAAGAGCCGAGGTTGCCCCCATGGACACCTGGCGTGTAATGCGTGCGGATCACTCCCACATCATTTTCTATGGACATGAACAATTTCATGATATAGGCATCAGCGAAATATGCGAGCTCAGGCGACTCCTTGATGCGCTCGCGAAGAAGAGGCTTGCCCAAATCCTCGATGACATGGCGACGCAGTCGCTTCGCCGAGAAACGGGTGATACTCTCCCCTTTCGGCATTGGCACCAGACGTATCTCCCGGCGATCCCAATCAATGGGATCATGCCAGTAACGACGGAATGAGAAGGCAAACCCGACTCTGCCTGACCCCTTGCCGTCGGTCTCTGCCCTGCATTCCGTGTCGCTTGCGCATCGAGTGGCGAGCGCCACAAGCCCGCCCGTCTCATCACTTGCACCGCAAACAGGCAGAAGGGGCAGCAATTCCCAGCGTTCCTGTTCCCCATAGATCAGGAACCTGTCGGAGAGACGCGACTTGCCCGCGGGACGGCACAGCATTCCTGTCTTTATCGGCAGGAGCAACTCGCCATCCGTACCCACA
>JAFGFR010000191.1 GCA_016930955.1 Victivallales bacterium
CCGCGTAGTTGATCAGACCCGCAGCCCCCGCCGGCGCGTCAATCCCAAGACCGCCGAAACCAAGGACCTTCCCGAGTACCCAGGCATCCCCGGGATACATCATGTTGAACCCGATGAAGGCGTAAGTCAAAAAACCTATCGCGACAATCACCGTGTTCTTGAAAAGTATGTTCACCGTGTTCTTGGCCCGTGTCAGCCCAACCTCCAAAGTCGCGAAACCCAGATGCATCACGAAAACCAAAAATATCGCCACAAGCATCCAGGTGTTGTTCACCGCGAACATCTCCGCGCTGACGGTACTGACCGGCGCGCCCGAAGCCACAAGCTCCTCCGCAAAAACCCTCGCCAGGCCGCAGAAGGCAATAGAAAACATCAGATATCCAAAAAGCTTTCTCATCATGTCTTACTCCTGAGCCAGTTTCAAAACTTCGTGTGAACCACGTTGGGCGGCAAGCTCCTTTGGCGCGAATGCCACGGGTGGTTTCGAAATTGGCTCTCCTTAAATTGATGGCTCAAGCCCAAGCTAGCCTATAGCATCGCCGCCCTTCTCGCCTGTCCTGATCCTAATGCAATCGGCCAAGTCAAGAACAAATATCTTCCCGTCCCCTATGTTCCCGGACCTGGCTCCCTCGATTATCCCCGCGATCGTGGGCTCGACAAACTCCTTGTTCACAGCGATCTCAAGACGGACCTTCTTGAGAAGATTCACCTCCATGTCAGAGCCCCGGTACGTCTCCGTGTACCCCTTCTGCTGACCGCAGCCCAATGCGTTGGTCACAGAGATCTTGTACACTTCCCTCTGGTAAAGCGCCTGTTTCACGGCGTTGAGGCGCTCAGGCTGTATGTACGCCACTATCAGCTTCATGCTCCCTTTCCTTTCATTTGGCTTGAGCCGATTTCAAAACTCGGCTCGCTTGTTAATAAGTCCCGATCCTCATCTGTTCCAGATGCCTGACTGCCAGACACCCAGACCTCCACACAGTCCGCTACCACACCAAGCAAAATCAATGCCAATAAAAAAAAATAAGCTTTAACGTATTGCTAACCAATGAATTAAATTTTTACCCCCTGAAGATATTTTGGCAAATCGGGAGTTTTGGCAAGGAAAATTTATGACAAAAATGTAAATAAATATAGATTAAATTGCAAATATGTAATACAATATCGTGCAGCCTCGCGGTTCGCGACTCGAGCGTCCGGTATATATCGCCGCATGCACTGGAAAGCGTGCAGAATTCGCAATGTCAGACTTCTTGATTCTTGATCCCGCAAGAAGAAATAGCCTAGGAATTGTGAGGCTTGCCGGAAAATGAATGTGGCGCCGGCAATCGGTTGAGGAGAGCGGCGACGATAGGGGTTGACGATTCGAATTTGCTCGAGATCCGTTCTCGGGGTCGAGTACCTGCGGTTTGATGACTTTTGCCAGTCGGCCCTGGGTGTCGTATTCGAAGCGGGAAAAAAAACCGGTATCTGTGGTTTGCATTTTTTTTTTGGTGGATTATCTTAACGTTGCGGGGATTCCAGGCAGGACGCTGTTCGTATGGTATTGAAGAGGAGATAAGATGCTCAGGTTCAACATTTCGCCGGTCAACCGGAAAGAGGATCTGGTTACAGCCAAATCCCAGGCCATGCAGGCGATGAGCGAGCATGAGAAGCTCGCTGATGAGGTACACCACCTCAAGCTGCTTCTTGAGTCTGTATGGATTTTGCTTAGGGAGAAGACCGGCCTGTCCGACGAGGAACTGAAGGCCGGGCTGAAAGCCGTTAAGCTGAAGCACGCCGAGGCCGCCGCGAAATCAGAACCCGGCAAATGCATCAGCTGCGGGAAGGCGATAGCCTCGGAGAGCGCCAGATGTGTCTTTTGCGGGACGGTGCAGGAGAAGGACAGGCTTTTCTGAGGGTGTGTGCAGCACTGGCGAATACTCAGCAGACCGCATATGCCCCGCGTGAAGGCTTTTTTGAAATTGGCTCCTTACTTGCTGAAAAAACAGCTTGTGGCGACCATCTCGAGCTTCTTCACCACAATGATGTAGTCTTCCATGTTCATGGGCTTCACGATATAGCTGTTTGCGTTAAGCTCGTTCACTCTCTTCATGTCGTCCGGGTTCTGCGAGATGCTCAAAATGACGACTGGAATGTTTTTGAGCTCGGGGTCCTTCTTGAGTTCGGCGAGCACCTCGAACCCGTTCATGCGGGGCATGTTGAGGTCGAGCAGGATGATATCCGGCGTGGGCCTTGACGCGAAATCGCCATTTTTCCTGAGATAGTCCATTGCCTCGATGCCATCCTGCGCGACATCGAAACTGAAGCCGTACTCGCTTTGGGTCTCCCTGAAAGCCTCCAGCGTAAGCTCGATGTCGTCTGGATTGTCGTCCACCATGAAAACATTTATTTTTCCTTTTTCCTCAGTCATTCAATGCCTCCTTTTCTTGATTCTGCCCGCAAGGTGAAATAAAAGGTGGAGCCTTTTCCGGGCTCGGACTCCACCCATATCCTTCCTCCATGATACTCGACTATCTTCTTGCACATGGCAAGCCCTATCCCCGTCCCCGGGTAGTTTTCCCTGTTAAGGCGCTGAAAAACCACAAATATACGCGGTATGAACTGGCTTTCAATGCCTATCCCGTTGTCCGAGACGGAAAATCTGTAGATTTTATCCTCGATCTTGCTGACTCTGATCTCGATTCTTGGGTTGTCTTTGTCGGAGAATTTGATTGCATTGCCGATAAGGTTCTGCAAAAGCCTGGCGATCTGGTTTTGTTCGCACCATGCGTCGGGGAGTTTGTCCCGCTCGATGACCGCCCCGGAAGAACTTATCGCCCCCTCGAGGTTCTCCAACGCCAAATCGAGCGCCTCCTCAACGCTTTTCAGCTTGAAAGCCTGTGTCTGGGTGGTTAGCCGAGAGTAGTCGAGAAGGCTGAGTATCATCTCCTGCATCCTCAGTGTCGCCTTGACCGCCCTTGAAATGTAGTGCTTAGCCTGATCGTTCAGTTGTTCCGAGAATCTTCTCTGGAGCAGCCCGAGGAAGCTCGAGACTGTGCGCAAGGGCTCCTGGAGGTCATGCGAGGCGACGTATGCGAATGTCTCGAGGTCCTTGTTGGACCGTTCGAGCTGGACAAAGGCCTTTCTGAACTCGTGCTCGGCGTTTTTCCAGTCGGTGACATCCCTGATTGTGCCGAGGAAGCACAATTCCCCAGTCCAGTCTATCACTACCACCCGGACATCCCAATGTCGTTGCCGACCTTCATCGTCCTCATCTGAGAACATCATGCCCTGACCTGAGATGATCGGGAATTCGCGGATTTGAGGAAGGAGCTTCCCCCCGTCTTCGCCGAAAAGGAATTTGCCGCTGGGGTTGATGTATCTTATGTTGCTCTGCTTGTCGAAGATGACTATCACGTCGGCATTTCGCTCGATGATTGTACGGAAGCGGTTTTCGCTTGCGACAAGGCTCTCCTTGCTGTGCTCGAGCTGATCCAGAAGGTCACGATGCCCTACAGCCTGCATTATCGCCTCCTGCAGAGACTCCTCGTTCACGCGGTGCTTGAAAAGGAGATATCTGGAAGGCATGCGCAGGCGTTGGACATCCATTTCCTGGGCATCGAAGGTCGTGAGCACGACCCACGGGAGGCGGTTGAATGATTCCGACAGCTTTCTTACTGCCGACATGCCTTTGTGGCTGCCGGTGGAGACATCAGCAACAACAACTCCGACTGGGTTGTTCTCTATGATCTCGACGGATTCATCGTATTCCGAGGCTGAAAAGACGTTATAGTTTGCCGCGGTGAGCAGCTCACAGAGGACCTCTGCATCGCCCGGGTCACTCTCCAGAAGCAGAACATTGATTTTCGGCTTTTCTTCCATATATCCGCCATGGCACGGTTGACTTGAACACACTCCTATGGTATAATAAACACCGGAGTGTTCGGTAGTTCGGAATGTAGCATGGCCGGGATGCAATGTCAAGGCGAGAGTATGTGTAGAAGTCAAAATATCAGCGATAAGGTGCCGGGTTCAAAACCACTTATGGCCGCACCGTCCGCCGGGTCTGCGCCCCCGACGCGGTTCTCGCGGAGTCCTGAAGTCGGCTTCAGGGCCTATACGCTGATGGAGGTGTTGTTGGTCTTGGTCATATCCTCCTTCCTGATGCTCATCACGGTGACCTCCTACAGTGAGCTGACGAAGGGTCAGGGGGTGAATATTGCCACGCGCAATCTGGCGAGGAAGCTGATCCTTGCCCGCTCGTATGCCATAAACTACAGGGAAACCGTGGCGATCCTCATGCCCCAGCACAACTACCCGGGCTCGGGGCTTCCGTCTTCCTACTACCACCGCAGCTACCGGGCCTGCATAGTCGGCCAGAACGGGAGCGACTATTATTTCAAACGCTGGATTTCGGGGGAGAGCTGGGAGTACACCCCTACTGGTGTCGCAATATTTGAAGTTGACGGGAGCAACGGGGTTACCACCTCGTCCGGCAAGCTTGCCCCGCAAAACGTCAATCCGACACTTGTTTCCCCTGTGCCTTTGCCGGGTACAGCGCCGAACAAAGGGGTGGATTGCTCGGATATAGGCGGCGACAGCTCGGTCACAAATTTCGCGGCAATAGTTTTCAGGCCCAGCGGGAAGTCCGTGGGTGCAAGATTTGTCGAGATAGGCGAAGGAGTCTATTCCCCCGGCACTCTTACGCTCACGGTGACCAATCTGGACCCGAAGGCATACACCTCGATCCAGATCAATCCGCATACAGGAAGGGTTTCGTATGAACAGCAGGCGCCTTGAAACCATACATCCGGAGTCTATGGAGCCGGTTTCAAAACTACCCGTGGCCGCGCGGAGTTTTGGAATTCGCTCTCTCTTCAATCTGGTCGAGGTGACTATGTGCATAGGGGTGATCGCGGTCGGCATATCGGGGGTGATGTCGCTTTTCCCGATGGGCTTCAATGCATCGAGGAACGCCATTGGCGAGACCTACTCGACATTTGCGGCGCACGAGTTTATCTCGTACATCGCGAGGAACTGCAACAACCCTGCGAAAAGCTACGGCTCCGGCGCGAGGGATTTTTGGGAGGAGTATATCTACCCCGCCCCCGCCTCCGGCATCCCGGAAACGATCCCCTCCGAGGCCGATGAGAACGACGCAACCTTCTCCGCCGTGCCAAATTCACCGATCTACGCATCAGACAACCCGGGGCTTTACAGGATAGAGCAGGGCTCTTCAGGGATAATTGATTTCAGAGCCACAGTGAGGGTCTGGCGCTCAAAAATCGAGAATCTGTACATCTACAACCAGAACGTCCCGGAGATCAGCTATCAGTACGCCGTGCAGTTGAGGGTCGAGGTGAGCTGGCCTGTGGAGAAGCCCTACGCACAGAGGGAGAAGAGGTATTATGTCAAGGAAATCTTCAGGCAGGAGTTTTGAGGGATGGTTTTATTTCCGAGCCAATTTCGAAAGCCGATGGCTTTCCTGAAGTCGAGCAGGAAGGGCAAGGCAGGCGTGGTGTCGGCGTTCACCCTCCTCGAGCTGCTCGTGGCGATATCCATATTTTCCATGATGATGGCTTTGCTTTTCATGTATATTGACGCGGCCCAGCGTGCGTGGACGGACTCGTCCAACCGTGGCATGGTATATGAGAATGCAAGAATAGCTTTCGACCTTCTGGCAAGGGATATCCAGAGTGCATACTATTCCCGAGAGGTCACGCCTTTCTGGCACAAGGCGGCCACGGATTCCTCCTGGGGAGCCAACAGAAACGAGTCCCTGGCATTCATATCCACCACCAATGTCCCCCCCTTCGACAATTGCGAGTCCAAGCTGTGTGAGATCAAGTACCAGCTTTACTACGCATCGAGCCATGCTGACACGAGTTCGGGCTGGCTGATGCGCAGCGTCACAGGCGACCACGTGGACCCGACCCTCGGCGGCGGACTCAACTCCAAATGGAACTATCACAGCAACTTTGACGTAGGCCTTACTGGCGCATCGAAAGCCTTTACCGGCAACGACGACTCCGGGGACCCGTATTTCGGTGTGATCCCTTATGTCACGGCGCTTTCTTTCAAATGTCTCAAGCGTGACGGGACGGAAATCACTCCGGATTCCTCAGGCACTTCCGTGACTGAGTTCCCCACGTCCATAGCAGTCTCGATGACCTTGATGGATCGTTTTTCCTATTTGAAATGGCAGGAGCTCGACACCGCCGGCGCGCCGAACAAGGATTTGTTCAAGGTGGAGAATTCGCTTACTTTCCAGAGAACTTTCTACTTAGGAGAGAGAGGGCAAAATGAGTGACACAGGCAAAAAATCTATATTCGGGATGAGCGTTTCAAGGCTTAGGGCTCTGACGGCTTGCCTCCTGGCCTATGCGTCCGCTTCGCGCGGGAAGCACGGGGACTCGGAGGAAAGGGGTATGGCTCTGCTCCTCACATTGGGCGTTCTGGCAATCATTATTGTCCTCGCGATCGGCTTTGTCGCATCCTCCATAACCAGCCAGAAGGCGGCGGTATATGAAAACCATTCCACGGTCGCAAGGATGCTTGCCGATTCCGCGGTACAGCGGGCGGTCGGCGCAATGAGGTTCTACAGCACCATCTCCTCCTTCTACGATGAGGTTCGCAGCCATGACGAGACTGATTCCGTTTCCGCCAACCGGGAAAATTATGATTTCCTCTACCGCCTGGGCACCTCGATTGAAGGCGTCGGATATGAATGGCCTTCCTCATATGATCCAAATGACTCCGATGCCGTCCACTGGCAGTATGTCTATAACGGGCTGTCGGGAGCCGACAAAAGAATCATCGGACGTGTGGCCTATGTCACTGTCAGGATGGGAGGGCGAATTGATCCTTCGGCATGCGTAGCGCATGGGGCGTCTCCTGTGAATGAGAACGGCGCGAGCGAGGAGCGCCCGGGGAGAGAGGTGGACGAGATCAACATCCAGAACCTCGATCAGGCCAACACGACCACCTTCCTTTCCACAAGCAACGTCAGCGATTTCAGCTCGGACAACGCAACACCAGCGGGGAAACTCCCCGACGGCATGCGCTGGCCCGACTGGGAGACGCTCTTCTCCGCCTCGAGGCTCAACATCACCAGCTCGGCACAGAAGGAAAAATACCGCTCATGGTTCGAGATCGAGGCGTCTGACGACCCCGAGGCGTTCTGGCTGGATGACAATTCCAACGCTCTCCAGGAC